>CAMATG010000766.1 GCA_945860645.1 Candidatus Sulfopaludibacter sp. SbA3
CAGTCCGAAAAAATTTCCTCCATCCAGGTGCGGAACGCTCACCTGCACCCCTGCTTCTTCCAAACGAGCCCGAAAAACTTGGGCTTTCCGCGATTCTGGGCCCGATGCGAACCCATGCAAATAGATGATTCTCACGAAAGATTTTCCTCATCTACTATTGTGCAGAGTTGCGGTGGCAGCATAGGTATGGCTAGGATAGGGAAGTTTGAAGGAGACAACTGAACAGGTATGTCCGTTGAAGCTAAAGTAAAGCAGATTATCGTCGAACAACTCGGCGTCGATGAAGCCCAGGTTGACGGCACGGCTGCTTTCGTCGATGACTTGGGCGCAGACTCGCTCGATCTGGTGGAATTGGTGATGGCCTTCGAAGAAGCCTTCGACCTCAACATTCCCGACGAAGACTCCGAGAAGATCAAGACCGTCAAAGACGCGATTGATTATATTGACGCCAAGGCCGCCAAAAAGGCTTAGGCTTACGAAGGCCCGTCCGCTGCCACTCGACCACTCTCAAGCGGAGGGGAGATAGCATTGTCTGATACACACCAACGCAGAGTCGTTGTAACGGGCATTGGGCTTGTGTCCGGTCTCGGTATCGGCACGGAACAGACCTGGGAAGGTCTCCGTGCCGGCCGGTCCGGTATCGCGCCCATCACCTTGTTCGACGCTAAAGAATTCGCTTGCCGGTTCGCGGGAGAAGTGAAAGATTTCGACCCGAGCCGGTGGATTGAAAAGAAGGAAGTCAAGAAGCTCGCGCGCTTCATGATGTTCGCCATCGCGGCGAGCGATGAAGCGTTGTCGATGGCCGGCCTGAAGATCGATCCCTCGAACGCCGAGGAAATCGGTGTCTTCATCGGCAGCGGCATCGGCGGCTTCGAGGCGATTGAACGGGAGCACAAGAAGTATCTCGAGGGCGGTCCGTCCAAGATCTCCCCGTTCTTCATCCCCGCGGCAATCGTCAACCTGGCCAGCGGCCACATTTCCATTCGCACCGGCGCCAAAGGGCCCAATTCGGCTGTTGCCACCGCCTGCACCACCGGCGCGCACGCCATCGGCGATTCGTTCAAGATCATCCAGCGCGGCGACGCCGTTGCTATGATCTGCGGCGGAGCTGAGGCGGCCATCACGCCCATGGGTGTCGGTGGTTTCGCGGCACTCCGGGCGCTCTCCACGCGCAACGACGAACCCGAACTCGCCTCCCGTCCCTGGGACAAGGATCGCGACGGTTTCGTGGTCGGCGAAGGCGCGGGCGTGCTGGTGCTCGAAGAGTACGAGTTCGCCAAGAAGCGTGGCGCCACCATCCTGGCTGAGTTGATCGGCTACGGCATGAGCGGCGACGCCTTCCACATGACGGCTCCCTCCGAAGATGGCGACGGCCCCTTCCGCGTCATGCGCAACGCCATTCGCGACGCCCGCATCGAGCCCTCGCAAATTGACTATCTGAACGCGCACGCCACCTCCACCGACATGGGCGACAAGATCGAAACCGTGGCCATTAAACGGGCCTTCGGCGATCACGCCTACAAGCTGGCGGTCAGCTCCACCAAGTCCATGACCGGTCACCTCCTCGGTGGCGCCGGCGGCTTGGAAGCCGGCATCACCGTGCTCGCCATCCGCGATCAGATCGCTCCGCCTACCATCAATCACGACAATCCCGACCCGGCTTGCGACCTGGATTACATCCCCAAAGTCGCCCGCCCCATGCGGATTGACTACGCGCTGTCGAACTCCTTCGGATTCGGCGGCACCAACGGTTCGCTGATTTTTAAACGCCCCACGGAAGAGTAGTCGATGAAAATTGTAGTTGCTCTGAAGCAGGTCCCGTCCCGGGATTCGGCACTGCGTGTGCCTCCCGGTGAATCCTGGATCGATGAGTCCGATCTCACCTACGAGATCAATGAACCGGACGCCTACGCCCTCGAAGCCGGGCTGCAACTCAAGGAGCAGCACGGCGGCGAAGTCGTCGTCGTCTGCGCCGGGCCCGAAGGCGCCGCGTCTTCCATTCGCGAAGCGCTCGCCAAAGGGGCCGATCGCGCCGTTCATATCGAAGACGATACCCTCCACCAGGCCGATTCGCTCGGCCTCGGCACGCTGCTGGCCGCCGCCATTCGCGCCGAAGCGCCGGATCTCGTGTTGACTGGCCTCCAGTCGGACGATCTTGGCAGCGGCCAAACCGGTGTCGTCGTCGCTGAACTTCTGGGCCTCCCGAGCGCCACCATCATCATGGCGGTGGAAGTGCTCGACGGCGCCATCCGCGTCAAGCGAGAACTGGAAGACGGCTGGTTCCAGCACGTCACCCTCCCGCTCCCCGCCGTGCTGACGATTCAGAGCGGCATCAACAAGCTGCGCTACGCCACTCTCATGGGCATCAAGAAGGCAAAGACGAAGGAGCTCCGCGCCGTCTCCGCCGACGATCTCGGCGGCCTCCCCGCCGCGCAGGTCGCCTGCGAAAAGGTGTACCTCCCCGGCCGCGGCAAACAGACGCAGCTGCTCGAAGGCGACGCCAAAACCGCCGCCACCGCGCTCGCCGACAAATTGAAGTTTGAGGTCCGTGTCATATGAGCGTCCTCGTCGTTCTCGAACAATCTAACGGCGCCTTCCACCGTATGGGCTGGGAAGCCATCGTCGCCGCCAAGGAGTTCGGCCTCCCCGTCTCCGTCGCCACCATCGGCCCCGCCGGCGATGCGGCCTCGAAAGATGTCGCCAAGGTCTACGCCATCGAGCATGCCGACTTGGCCGCCTACAGCGCCGACGGCTACACGTCGGCTCTTGAACAACTCATCCGCGCCACTAACCCGGAATACGTCGTCTTCCCGCACACTTATCAAGTGCGCGACTTCGCTCCCAAATTGGCCACCCGCTTCGGCAAAGTGTTCATCAGCGACGTTGTGAAGCTGACGAAAACCACCGCCGTCCGCCAGCTCTTCCAGGGCAAGCTGAACGCCGATTACGCTCTCCCCGCCTCCGGCCCCCGGTTCCTGTCCATCCAGGCCGGCGCCTTCCGCGGTGACCAGCTCGGTGCTGGTACGCCAGCCGTCGAACCCTTCGCCGTGCAGATCTCCGGCATCCGCGTCAAAGCCGAAGCGCCGTTCCGCGAATCCTCCCGCGCTGTCGATTTGACCGCCGCCGACATCATCGTCAGCGTCGGCCGCGGCATCAAGGAGCAGGAAAACATCGCGATGGTTGAAGAACTCGCCGCCGCCCTCGGTGGCGAAATCGCCGCCTCCCGCCCCATCTGCGACAACGGCTGGCTCCCCATGGAACGCCAGGTCGGCAGCTCCGGCCAGACCGTCGCCCCCAAGGTCTACATCGCCGTCGGCATCTCCGGCGCCATTCAGCACCAGGTCGGCATGAAGGGTTCAAAATGCATCGTCGCCATCAACAAAGATGCCGATGCGCCCATCTTCGAAGTGGCCGACTACGGCATCGTCGGCGACCTCTTCGACG
>CAMATG010000767.1 GCA_945860645.1 Candidatus Sulfopaludibacter sp. SbA3
CGCCAGCAATGAATCGCCCGCCCCGCACTCTTGATCACGTTCCCGATCACTTCATACTGATCCAGGTTGAAGTTCGGCTCGATAGACGTCGTCGCCGATTCGACGTAGTTGAAGTTACACCGCACCTTCGACAATCGCCCCCGATGGGACGGATGCCCCAACAGATATGCCGACCCGCCCGGGTTGATTGTCGTCGTCCGGAAGATCGAAATATTCTCCGCGTCAAACGACTCCCCGCCCTCCGTCCCACCCCCTTGCAGAAACTTCCCCGTATGCTCGCCGTACAGCATCACCGACCGCATCGTGTTCCGCATCGTAATCTCTTCCACCGATACATTCCGCGCCCGCCCATGCACCAGCACACACGCCGAGATGTTCTTCACCAATCCGCTCGGCTGCACATTGTTCGCGCTGTTCAGGTCCACCGTGCCCTTCCCGAAAATCCGGACATTCTCAATAAACCCGCGGTGCGTCCCGTGCCCTACGCGGATCCCGTAGGACTCCCGCCCGTCATAGGAAACAAACCATAAGCTCCCCACCGTATGCCCGGACCGGCGATCAAACTTGATCCGCACCCCATTGCTCAGCAGTTGAAAATCCCCGGTCACCGGCACCTTCGCCTGCTTCACATCGAACAACTCGCCCGATCCCCACGAAAACGTGTCCGGCGCGCCGTCATTCCCTGTGCCATCAATCCGGATCGTGAAGACGGTCGCGCCCAATCCGCGGTCATACAGCCCACCGACCGAGAAATCGTCAAACGTCTTCGGCGCCCCATGATCGGTCGTAATCTCCGGTGTCGTCTCCAACACCGTCTGCCCCGGCTGGAGCCGCAACGTGGCCCCGGCCTGGAGTTCAATGTCCAACGCCTTCTCCACATAGAGCAGTGACTGGTGCTTCCGCAACGGATGTTCGTGCACGCCCGGCAGAAACACCAACCGGTCGCCCGCTGCGGCAGCGTCAGCCACCGCCTGCGGGTTCTGCCCCGGACGAATCTCGTGCACCCGCTGCGCCCACAGCAACGAGGAAAATAGCACCAGCCACAGCACCCTCATTCGAAGAACGGCTCACTTTCCTTGCGATACTTCCAAGCGCACGCCACGTTCAGGTCGATCCCCAATCCTGGCCGGTCGCTCAACCGCACATACCCGCGATCGATAACCGGCCCCCCGGCCAGTTCGTCAAAGAACGGCACGCTCGCCCCATGCCACTCCAGCGCCAGGAAGTTCGGAATCGCCGCCGCCACATGCGCCGCGGCCACGAAACCAACCGGGCTGGCGATGTTATGAATGGCCAGATTCACAAACCGCAAATCGGCCATCTGCGCAATCAGCATCGCCCGCAACAACCCCGTCTTCTGCACATCCGGAGCCACCACGCGCACGCGGCCCACGGTCAGCAGATCCCAGAAGTCCTCGATCGCATACAGGTTCTCGCCCGTCGAAACCGGCGTCGCAATCGCGCTCTGCAGATGCGCCAGCGGCTCAATCGGCCGCGGTGGAATCGGGTCTTCCAGCCACAACAAATCCAGGTGCTCCAACGCCTTCCCCAGCTTCACCGCATCGGCCACCGTGTAGTTCCAATGGCAATCCACCGCCAGGTCCACGCCCGGCCCAATCGCCTCCCGCACCGCCGCCAGCCGCTCCACCACGTAGTCAATCTCCACCCGGCTCAAAGACCGGTTGTACTCGTCGGTCGGATACGGCGTAGGAATATCGGCGTCAAACTTCATCGCCGTGAACCCGCGTTCGGCCATCTCCCGCCCCCGACGCCGGTAGTCGTCCGGCGTCGGGAAGTCCCTCTCCTCCGGGTTCCAGCCGTGGTGCTTCAGGCTCAGTTCCCCGGTCTGCGGCGTCGCCCCGCCGCCACCCATCCAGCCCACAGTCCGCGGCTGCAACAGCGCCGACAAGCTGTCCAGCGCGTCGCCCGCGTGGCAATCGGCATACACCCGCACGCTCTCCCGGAACCGGCCCCCCAGCAGCTTCCAAACCGGCTGCCCGTAGACCTTCCCTAGCAGGTCCCACAACGCCGTCTCAATCCCGGCCAGCGCATGGTCCACCGCCCCCGGCGCCGCGTGCACGGACGCCCCGCGCAGCCGCCGCATCAGCACCTGCGGACCCTCCGGTGACGCGCCCACCAGCAGCGACGCGAACTCTCTCACAATCCCCGGCACCCCAGGCCCCATGTAGGCTTCGCCGATGCCGTACAGTCCGCCCTCGGCGTCTATCCGCACCAGCACCCAATCGTAGTTGGCCTCCACCACGGCCGTCGTCACGCGTGTGATCTTCACTTGGCAGTCCATCCTCCGTCAATCGGCAGCGCCGCGCCGGTCAGAAACCCGCTCTCGTCGCTCGCCAGAAACACCGCGAACGCGGCAATCTCCTCCGCCTTCCCCATCCGCCCCACCGGCTGCCGCGCATGCAACTCGGTAATCGTCGCCTCCACGCGGTCGCCAAAATACTTCTCCACATACCCGCGGATCATCGGCGTGTCCACCGTCCCCGGGCAAATCGCGTTCACCCGGATCTGCGCCGCTGCATAATCAATCGCCAACGCCCGCGTCATCTCCACCACCGCGCCCTTACTCACGCAATAGGCAAACCGCCGCTCCACCGCAATCAGCCCCGCCACCGAGGCGATGTTGATGATGTTCCCATACCCCTGCTCCAACATCCGCGACACCGCCGCCTTCGCGCACAAAAACACACCCCGCGCGTTCACCGCTTGCACCCGGTCGTAGTCCTCCACGCTCGTCTCGTGGATCTTCCCAACATGCATAATCCCGAAACTGTTCACCAGCACGTCAATCCGCCCGTGCCTCCGGATGACCTCGGCGAACGCCGCCTCTACCGATTCCGGATCCGTCGCGTCCAGGCGCACATACTCCCCCGCGCCCCCTTCCCGCAGGTCGCCGTTCACCACCGTCGCCCCCTGCCGCACAAACGCCTCCGCAATCGCCGCGCCAATACCCGACGCGCCTCCGCCCACCAGGGCTACTTTTCCTGCCAATGAAAACATCCCGGCCAGTCTACGGGACCCGCCCGCTCCCTGTCAACGGAATGCGATTCTGCAATCCGGAATTCTGAGCTACGATCATTCCGTGGCCCAATCCACCAAATCTCCCCGCCGTGAGGCCATGTCCTCCACCCTCCGCTGCTTCCAGGTCTTGGACCTCCTCGCCGCGCCCCCCTACGAACTCGCTCTCTCCGAAATCGCCGCCGCCCTCTCCCTGCCCCCCGCCACCGCCCACCGCCTCACCGCCACCCTCTGCGAAGCCGGATACCTGGAACAGGAAGACGACGGCCGCCGCTACCGCCTCGCCGGCAAAGCCCTCTGGGCCGGCACAGGCTACCTCCGCCGCTCCCTTGTCTATCAAGCCGCCTTCCTCGTTCTCCAGGAGACCGCCCAGCAGGCTTGCGGCCTCGTCCACCTCGGCACCATC
>CAMATG010000768.1 GCA_945860645.1 Candidatus Sulfopaludibacter sp. SbA3
TATGTGGCTGCTGAAGACCATTCGCTAGAGGGTTAGTACTATCAGTGTACCTCTCTCACACTTGCTACCATAAAGACGTGCAGCTGAGAAATTTTGCTTTATCCATCGCCGCGCTCACGCTCGGCTTCAGCCTCACCTGGGCCGCCGCCGCTCCCAAGAAGAAGGCGGCCACCGCCACCAGCAAAACCAAGGCCGCGCGGCCGGCGGCGAAGAAGACCGCGACCAAAACCACGGCCCGCCGATACACCGCACCGGCCGCTCGCGGCCGGGCCACCACCACGTATGCTCGCGGCCGGGCGCGCGGGCGCAGCCCGCAGCCGGTTCCCGCTCGCCGTTATTACGGCCAGCAGGCGCCGACCACGGACCGCTACATGGAAATCCAGCAGGCGCTCGTCACGCGCGGCTACCTCACCACGCCCCCCTCGGGGGCGTGGGATCCGGCGACCGTCGATGCGCTGAAGCGGTTCCAGGGAGAGCAGAATTTGCCGCCGACCGGGAAGATAACCTCTCTTTCCCTGATCGCCCTCGGCCTGGGTCCGAAGCGTACCCCGCTTTCGACCACCACGACTCTCAACCAACCGGTGCCCTAACATGAAAATCGGAGTTCCCAAGGAAGTCAAAGACCACGAATCTCGCGTGGGTCTTGTGCCTGCCGGAGTAACCGCTCTGGTGGAAGCAGGTCATGAAGTGATCGTCGAGACAGGAGCCGGCCGCGGCAGCTCCCTGACCGACGCGGAATACGTGGAGGCCGGCGCGCGGATTCTTGCCACCGCCGCCGAGGTCTGGACGCAGGCCGACCTGGTGATCAAGGTGAAAGAGCCGCAGCCCTCGGAGTTCCAATACCTCCGGGCCGACCTGGTGCTATTCACCTATCTGCATCTGGCGCCGCTACCGGAGCTGACCAAGGCGCTGCTCGATTCGGGCACCAACTCGGTTGCCTATGAAACCATCCGCGAAGAGAACGGCGCGCTGCCGCTGTTGACGCCGATGAGCGAAGTGGCGGGCCGGATGTCGGTCCAGATTGGCGCCCAGTATCTGGAAGCGCCGAATGGCGGCCGGGGAATTCTTTTAGGCGGCGTGCCCGGCACGGCACCGGCGAACGTGGTCATCCTCGGTGGCGGCATTGTGGGGAACAACGCCGCGAAGATCGCCGTCGGCATGGGCGCCCACGTCACGATCATCGATCGCAATCTGAACCGTCTCCGCGAGTTGGACGACATCTACAACGGCGGCGTAGTGACGCTCGCCTCCAACGTCCATACGATTCGCGAATCTCTGAAGCTGGCCGACCTGGTGATTGGCGCGGTTCTCATCCCTGGCGCCGCGGCGCCGAAGCTGGTCCGGCGGGAGATGATCAAGCTGATGAAGCCCGGCTCGGTGATGGTGGATGTCGCGATCGATCAGGGCGGGTGCTTTGAAACATCCCGTGCCACGACGCATACCGACCCCATTTACTATGTGGATTCGGTGCTGCACTATTGCGTGAGTAACATGCCGGCCGCGGTGCCGCACACCTCCACGTTTGCGCTGAATAATGCGACACTGCCCTACTTATTGACGCTGGCCAATAAGGGCCTGGAGGCGGCAGCCCGCTCCAGCCGCGCGATCGCTGAGGGTGTCAACACCTACAAACATCATTGTGTTTATCGCGCCGTTGCCGAATCGCAGGGGCTGGCTTACACCGAACTCTCCGAGTTGTTCTAGACTGTAACGCATGATTCCCGAATACGCCGAGCGCGTAATCGCGGACGTCGCCGATACGTCCACGGTTCTGCCCGCGGTTATAGCAGCCATTGCTGCCGGTAAATATAAAGAAGCCGGCGACTTTATGACAGAGGATGTGATCCTCGACATCAAAGGATTTGACCGCATGAACGGCCGCTGGCATGGCCGGGAAGCGGTCGTCGCCGCCATAGCCCGGAACTTCGGCATGGTCCAAGATCAGCGTCCCGTGATCGACGCCACCATCCACTCCGGCTACACGACAGCGTTACTCTTCCACGAGACGGGGATCTTTGCCGGTGACGGCGAACCGTACTCCATCCGCGCCGTGATGTGGGTGACTTACGACAATGGATTGATCCACCGCGTCGATGAGATCGTCGCGGTGGCGTAACCTATACCGACAGGGCGCCGCGCAGTTTCTCCTGGGCCTTGGAGATCTCGTCGCTGGTTAGCGTACGATCCGTGGCGCCGAGCGTGAAACGGAACGAGAGGCTCTTCGTGCCTTTGGCTTCGTCGAGATACTCGTAGAGATAGCTGACGTTCACCAGATTATCAACCGCCGTCGCGGACACCTTCGCCAGCACGTCGGCAACGAGGCTGCGCGGGGCGACGGAGACGGTGATATCGAAATCCGAGGTCGGGAAGCGGCGGAGCGGAACATACTTCTGCACGCCCGGCTGCGAGGCGAGCATCTTCACCAAATTCAGATAGAGCACTTGCGCCCGGCCGGTTTCCACCTGGTTGGGATGGAACTCAAACAGGCGGCCCAGTTCTTCGCCTTGCCACCGGATGGCGGCGGAGCGGTGGGGATGTTCGAACGAACGGGCTTCGGCGGGGCGCGTTTCGCAGCCCGGCATCAGCACGCCTGCCACACGCTTCAGTTCGAACAGGCCGGCTTTGCCGTCGCCGTCTTTGGCGTAGAGCACGATGGCGCAACTGGGGATCTCTTCCGGTAACGACGCTTCGCGCTTGTGGATCTCGCGGCCGATTTCAAAGAGCCGGAAGTTTTCGAAGTTGTGGCGGTTGAGTTCGATGTTCTTCAGCAGGTTGGGCAGCAGGCTGGTACGGAGAAGCTCCTGGCCGGCGGCGATGGGGTTCAACACCTTGATGTGATCGGCGATGGGCAGCTGCAACTGCGCGGCCTGTGCTTCGTTCACGAACGAGTAGTTGTAGACCTCGTTGAAACCCTGGGCGGTGAGTGTGGCGCGCACCTTGCGCTGGAAGGCACGCTCCGGCTCCAAGGGCGGAACGCGGCTGGGCACGCTGGGCGCAACCGGCGGAATGGAGGCGTAGCCGATCATGCGGCCTACCTCTTCGACGAGGTCGTCCTTGATAGAGATGTCTTTGGTGGCACGCCAGCTGGGCACAGTGACGGTGAAGACCCCGGTGGCACGGGAGACACCGAAGGCGAGGCGTTCCAGAATGCCGGCCACTTCTTCTTCCGATACATCGCGGCCGAGTTTGCGCTGCATCCAGGTGAGTGTGAACTCGATAGGCGCAGGCGCGGCGGCTTGCTGCCAGGAGTCCGACAGGCCGCCGACCAGGCGGATGCCGGGGCTGACCATTTCGAGGAGCGCGATGGCGCGGGCCAGGCCACGCACGGTGTTGACCGGGTCCTGCGACTTTTCAAAGCGCATGGAGGCGTCGGTCCGGAGCTTCACTTTGGTGGACGTCTTGCGGATGGAGGAGGCGTGAAAGCTGGCGCTTTC
>CAMATG010000769.1 GCA_945860645.1 Candidatus Sulfopaludibacter sp. SbA3
CTACTTTGAAATTCCGCTGCTTCCGCCGGGAACCTACCGTGTGGAGGCGCAGTTTACGGGCTTCAAGCGGGTGTCGCGGGCTAATTTGAAACTGGACACGAGCCAGAAGATGGAAGTGCCGCTGGCGATGGAACCGGGGCAGGTGACGGAGACGATTGAGGTGAAGGGGGATGCGCCGTTGTTGCAGACGGCGACGTCGTCGGTGAGCCAGTTGATTGATAACAAGAAAGTGGTGGACTTGCCGTCGTCGAACCGGAACCTGTTCCAGATTGCGACGCTGACGGCTGGGGTGAACGACTTCGGAGCGAGCGCGGCGCCGGCGACATCGGGTTCGGTGGGATTTGGCCGTTGGTCATCGAACGGCGGTCAGGTGAACACGAACGAGTTCATGGTGGACGGGGCGACGGCGCTGACGGCGAATATGGGAGCGGCGTCGGTGATTCCGACGATCGACGCGATTGAAGAGTTCAAGATTGAGACGAACGCCCTGGCGGCGGAGTTTGGCCGGACGGGCGGTGCGGTGTTGAACGCGATTTACAAGTCGGGAACGAACAACCTGCATGGCACGGTATACGACTTCTGGAAGAACCGGGCGTTGAACGCGAACTCGTGGTTGAACAACCGGAGCGGGAGAACGCGGGACTTCCTGAATGTCCACACGTTTGGGTACAGCGTTGGCGGACCGGTTTTGATTCCGAAGGTTATTAATGGGCGGAACAAGCTGTTCTTCTTCCACAACTACGAAGGGTACCGGGACGTGCTGCCATCGCGGCAACTGCTGAGTGTTCCGACGGCGCAGGAGAGGACCGGGGACTTTTCGCAGCGGCGGACGGCGGCGGGGGCACTTATTCAGGTGTATGACCCGATGACGACCGCGGCGGTGCCGGGGCAGGCGAACCGGTACACGCGGACGCCGTTTGCGGGGAATCTGATTCCGGCGAGCCGCATTGACGCGGTGGCGAAGAATCTTGCGAACTACTATCCGGCGCCGAATGCGACGCCGACGGATGCGTTTTCGAATGCGAACAACTACCTGGTGAACGCCAATGGGCAGAACCGGCAGAACATGTGGACGATCAAGACGGATTACGCCATCCGGGATGGGGCGCGGCTGTTTGTGCGCTACACGGAGAGCGACCAGGGCGGCGGGGCGGCGAATCTGTTTGGCGCGACGCCGGGGTGCGCGAATTGCCTGAGCGGGAACAATCCGGCCGGGGCATTTTCTCCGCGCGGCGGCGGGTCGGCGCTGTTTGTGTATCCGAAGAACGCGGTGGTGGGCTATTCGAGCACGCTGACGCCGACGACGATTCTGGACCTGCGCTATTCGCTGAACCGGCAACTGTTGAGCCGATTGCCGCAGTCTTCCGGGTTCGACCTGGCGGGGGCTGGTTTCCCGGCGCAGTTTTCTTCCTCGGTCTTCTACAATGTTTTTCCGCCGATCAGCATTCAGAACTATGAGGGGTTAGGGACGCGGTCGAATGGCGACCTGTTGCGGCGGGGTGATCTGTCGCATTCGCTGCAGGGGAGCATTACGAAGATCAGCGGCAAGCACACGTTCAAGTACGGCGGCGATGCGCGCATGTACCGTTATGCGGACATTCAGGCCAGCGACGTGACGCCTTCGTTCAGCTTCAACAGTGTCTGGACGCAGCAGGATCCATTTGCCCCGAGCGCGACGGCGGGGTGGGGGTTGGCGTCGTTCCTGATGGGTTATCCGGCGGGCGGCAACAATCGCATTCCGGGATCGATTGCGGTGCAGTGGTTCTACCTGGCCGGGTATGTGCAGGATGACTGGCGGGTGACGAACAAGCTGACGCTGAATCTGGGATTCCGGTACGACCTGGAGACGCCGTACACGGAGCGGTATAACCGGAATACGAGCTTTGACTTGAATGCGAGATCCGCCGCGACGCAGCGCGTGCCGACGGCGCTGGGCGGGCTGCAGTTCATGGGGAAAGAGATCTCGTCGCGGTATCGCCAGCCGCTGGACCGGAACAATTTCGGGCCGCGTTTTGGTCTTGCATACAAACTGACTGAGAAGACGGTGCTGCGGGCGGCGTACGGGTTGTTCTACCAGCCGATTGTGAATACAGGGTTTGGCGCGGCGACGTTCGGGGCGTTGGGCTACGACGGGGACACGCCGTTTCTGACGAGCACGGACGGTGGCTTGACGCCGGCGCGCCGGTTGAGCAATCCGTTTCCGGATGGGTTCAACCTGCCGACGGGGAACGGGGATGGGGTGAATACGCTGCTGGGGCAGGGTGTCAGCACCCAGCTTCGGAATGTGGTTACGCCCTACACGCAGCAGTTCAACGTGGGTGTGCAGCGGCAGATGAAGTCGTGGCTGTTGGATGTTGGGTATGTGGGGTCGCGCGGAGTGAACCAGTACATCAACATCCAAGGCAACCAACTTGCGCCGAGCCAGTACGCGCGCGGGGCGGCGCTGAACCAGCAAGTGCCCAATCCGTTCCTGGGTCTGGTGGCGCGGGGGCCGTTCTCCAATCCAACGCTGAACGCAGGGCAGTTGCTGCGACCGTTCCCGCAGTTCAGCGATGTGCAGTACACGACGGTTTCGGCCGGGCAGATGGCTTACAACGCGTTGCAGACCAAGCTGGAGCGGCGGTTCAGCAACGGGTTCTCGCTGCTGACGTCGTATACGTGGTCGAAGAACATTGGCAATGTGGGGGAACGTTACTGGCGCAGCACCGGGATTCAGAACCAGTACGACAATCGGGTGGAGCGGAGCCTGTCACCGATTGATATTAGCCATCGGATGACGACGGCGTTCCTGTACGACTTGCCGTTCGGGAAGGGGCGCCCGTGGGCGAATTCGTTGGCGGGGTTTGCCAACGCAATTGTTGGCGGCTGGCAGGTGAACGGCGTGTTGACGTTGCAGAGCGGGTTGCCGTTATCGATCACGGTGCCGGTGAACAGCATCGGTTTCGGGGCGGGGCAGCGGCCGAACAACAACGGCAAGTCGGCACTGCTGCCGGAGAGCCAGCGGACGGCGCTGCGGTGGTTTGACACCTCGGTGTTTTCGCAGCCCGATCCGTTCACGTTTGGCAATACGGGTCCGCAGTCGCCAGACCTGCGCGGGCAGGGCGTGAACAACTGGACGACCTCGTTCTTGAAGAACACGGCGATCCGGGAGCGCGTGACGGTGCAGTTCCGGGCGGAGTTCTTCAACTTGTTGAACCATCCGCTGTGGGCCGCGCCGGGGACGACGGTGAACACGCCGACGTTCGGGCAGGTGACGCAGAAGTCGGGGAACCGGAGCGGACAACTGGCGCTAAAGCTGTTGTTCTAGGCTGATTTGTTGTGAAATGGTTTCCTTCGGGGCATGGCAGCCGGTGCGGTTGCTGTGCCCTGAAGGCGAAGGATGGATATGCGAAGAAGCCGGCTGGATGGCCAACAGTTTGATGTGATTGT
>CAMATG010000770.1 GCA_945860645.1 Candidatus Sulfopaludibacter sp. SbA3
CCATCGCCATGTTAGGCGGCGGCATGCGCGGCGGCCGCGTCATCGGCGCCACCGATGCCAACGGCTCCGCCATCACCGAATACGGCTGGTCCGGCAACCGGCCCATCTACCCGGAAGACATCACCGCCAGCATCTACTCCGCCCTCGGCGTCGATTGGACCAAGAGCCTGCTCGACACTCCCTCCCGGCGCCGCTACGATTTCCTGGTCGGCGCCAGCGAAGGCCGCTTCGCCCCCGTCGACGAGTTCTGGGGGTAACCCATGCGCCTCCTCCTGGCCGCCCTGGTTCTCGCCTCCGCCGCCTGGTCCCAAGCGTCGATCCAGATCCTGTCCGACGCCACCCAGGTCCTCGTCGGCCGAACCATGGCATTCCGCGCCGTCGTCCGCGATGCCCAGGGCAACCCCGTTCCCAATGGCGCCGTCACCTGGGCCACGAACAACGCCGGCCTCGCCACCATCGATGCGAGCGGCACCCTCACGGCTCGCTCCCTCGGCACCGTCCGCGTCCAGGCCCGCAGCGGTTCGCTCTTCTCCGAAGCGGCCATTCAAACCATCCCCAGCCGCGTCGAAATCACGCCCAACCGCGTCTCCCTCGAAGTCGGTAAACAGCAGCGCTTCACCGCCGCCGCCTACGACGCCAACGGCGCCGTCATCCCCGGCGTGGCCTTCGCCTGGTCGGTCTTGAACTATCGCCTCGGCACCAGCCAGGTGGCCCGCATCGATACCGCCGGCATGCTCACCGGAACCTCCGAAGGCGGTGCCATGGTCCTCGGAACGTACAATTACGGCGACGTCCAAACCGGCCTCCAGCGCCAGTGGGTGGTCACCGCGCCCGTCGAAATCAGCGTCCCAAAGGCCTACGAACTCCGTCGGCTCTGGTCCCGCGAGCGCAACTGGAAATCGCGCTTCGAAGTCCGCGCCAAACCAACTATGCTCTGGCCCGCCGACGATGGCACCCTCTTCTTCAATGCCTCACTCGATGGCACCGCCAACGCCCTCGTCAACTTCGACTACAACGCCGGGACCTACAAAATGACCTCCCCCGGCGGCCAGAATCGCTTCGTCATCGGCAGCTACACCACCGAGTTCCGCACCCACGCCATCACCCGCTCCGGCCAGGTGCTCAGCTACGAAGATACGAACATCAACGGCGCCCAAATCAACTACGGCACCAGCACCGGCGTCTTCAATCACATTTCCAATAACACCCCGCTCCTCGCCGGTACCGAAGCCACCAGTTCGCTCGTCCTTACCCGCAACTCCTACACCGATGGTGGCGCCTCGCTTGTCCGCGCCAACTTCCGTTTTGAACTGAATCCCGTTACCTACACCGGCCTCTTCCTGGGCTACGATGGCCGCTATACCGATATCCTGGTCAACACCAGCGACCAGCTTCCGGGCATCACCGGTGCCTTCACGGTCGACGGAGATTTCGGCGTCGATAAGAGCGGCGCAGCCGTCTACAGCGTCACCGCCGGCGCCAATCGCGTCTTCTTCCGACACACCCCCGGCGCCTCCCGCACGCGCCTGATCGGCATCGGCGACGCGCTGCTCGGCTCCACCGTCCGCAGCTTCGCCGGCGGCCGCGGCAACCACCCCACGTTCTGGATGGATGAGGATGGCACCGTCATCCTCGCTGTCGTTCTCAACAATAACAACACCTACTTCGTCCGCTGGCTCCCCGATGGCAAACTGGAAAGCCTCCAAGTCTCCAGCCAATCCGGCATCCTCTGGCACCACCCGCTTCACGGCACGCTGCTCCACGCTAATCCGTTTAACAACCGCGGCAACGGCATCTGGCTCTGGCCGCCCACCGGGGACGCCAAACCGCTCTTCCGCTACGCCAACGATAAGGTGGATAGCGAGACGATCCAGGACGTCGAAAGCGGTGCCATCAATGGGCGCGGCGAGTATTTCGCCTATATGCGCGGCGAGCGGTCCAACATGCTGTTCGTCCAACTCGGACTCGATCAACCTCGCGTCGTCCTCCGCGCCGGCGACACTGCCGAAATCAAGGCGCCCCTCAATATCATCAACTTCATCGGCGGTGCCCGCACCGGCGCGCCCCACGTCTACGCCGGCGGCTCCAGTGGTTCGATTGTGGAGATGTCGCCCGATGGCCCCCGCAACGTCATGCCCTACGGCGACCGGCTCTGGGGCAATAACACCATGTGGTTCGGCGCCTTCCACGGCGGCACCTGGAATGTCCGCAAATCCCCCACCGGCGATATCTATCTCACCACCGGCTCCGGCATCGCCAAAATAGCCGCCGGCGGCGGCCCGCCCGAACTCGTTCTCCGTTTTCCGCTCCGCGTCGGCACGCTCACCATCAATGCCCCCGGAACCGTCGACGTCAACACGCGCGGCGATATGCTCTATACCGCCTCCACCTCCGCCGGCGATTCGCGCATCTTCCTGCACCCGCAAGGCGCAGCCGAGCCAAGGGAACTGCTGGTCTACAGCGGCACCGCCGCCACCGCCACCACGCTCGATAATCGCATCGCCAGCGGGTACGACAGCTTCGCCTTCAACGACGAAGGCCACGTGCTCATCTCGCTCCGCTTCCGCAACGTCAACGTACCCATTCTCTATGTGCACGACGGCGCCCGCTGGAAGGAGTTGGCCGTACCGAACACTACCCGCGTCGGACCCCATCTCATCACCGGCATCGCCAATCTGCACCGCGCCGGGGGAGGGAAGTTGTACGCCGGCCTCAGCATGGTCAGCGGCACCATCCTCTGCGAATGGCAGACGGATCGCTGGGAAATCGTCGTCAACAACACAACCGTCATGCCCAGCGGCCAGGTGGCCAACTCCATCGGCAACCAGGAGTCCAACCGCAACGGCGACCTGCTCTTCCAGCACAACAACGGCGGCACAAATCTAATCGTCCGTCGCGGCGACAAGATGTACCAGGTGCTGAACCAGCTCCGCCCCACCGCCGAAGGCGATTACATCCAGCGCATCAACTCCATCGATTTCCGCGACGACGGCACCGTCTATTTCCTCGCCGGAACGGTGGATGACGATTTAGTCCTCTACGAAGCCCGGCCGATTTTCTAGAACGGCTGCGTGTCAGTGATCGGTGAGTCTGCCGGAACGTCCTTCCTCGCAACCCACCGGGGGACATGGCGGGCAAGCCCCCAATGCGGTTCGGCCCGTCACCCCAACCGCAGGCGTGTCCCCCAAGACGCGACAACACCCTCAACGGCCAAGGAGCATCGGCATCTACACTCTCGACACCCGCCACCGATTCACCCTCGCCCACTTCCTGGCCGAAGATGGCAACGCCGCCGTCCGCGCCGCGATGTACGCGCACTACAACCCCGGCCTAACATCGCCGCCGATTTCGTCGTGCTCGACGGTCTGAAAGCCTTCCTCTTCACCGCCGGGAAGATCGGCTCGGAGACAAAGGAGTACTGCG
>CAMATG010000771.1 GCA_945860645.1 Candidatus Sulfopaludibacter sp. SbA3
CTGGAACGACTTGCCCTGTTCCACTTCCACCGTCGAATCTTTATTGAACGCCGCGCCCGCAAACCCAATGAACATCACCACGATGCCCATATGCACCAGATACCCGCCGTACCGCCGCGTGTTCCGATGCGTCAATTCAATCATCCCGCTCAATACGTTCGTCGCTTCCTTCTTCGCAATCGCCGAAGCGCCCTTCCAGAATTCCTGCGCAATCGTCATCGTCACAAACAAGCAAAGCCCAAACGTCATCAGCGCATAGATATGGTGAATCCCGGCGGCGAACAACCCGCCCATCAGCACCACCATCCCCACAAACGGCCACTGGAAGTTCCGGCGCAAGCCTTCCGTAGAAGCCCGGCGCCAGGCCAGCAACGGGCCCACGCCCGTCAAAAACAGCAGGAACAAACCGATCGGAATGTTGATCCGGTTAAACCAAGGCGCGTCCACCGAAACCTTCTCGCCCGTCACCGCCTCGCTGATCACCGGGAACAACGTGCCCCACAGCGTTGCAAAGCAGGAGGCCAGCAAAATCAGGTTGTTAAACAGGAAGCTCGACTCGCGCGAAACCACGCTCTCCAGCTCCGATTCCGACTTCAAATAATCCAGCCGGCCCAGAATCATGTAGATCGTGAACGCAATGCCAATCGTCAAAAACACTAGGAAATACGTCCCGATATTCGACGAAGCAAACGCGTGCACCGAAGCCACAATGCCGCTCCGCGTCATGAATGTGCCGAAGATGCAAAGGAAGAACGTCGCCGCCACCAGCACGATGTTCCAAACCTTCATCATGCCTTTCTTCTCCTGCATCATCACCGAATGCAGATAGGCCGTCGAGGTCAACCACGGCAGGAAGCTGACGTTCTCTACCGGATCCCAAACCCAGTAGCCGCCCCATCCCAACACCGCGTACGACCAACCCGCACCCAACAAAATGCCCGTCGATTGGAAGAACCACGTCACCAGCGCCCAGCGCCGCGTCGTGAAGATCCACTGGTCACCCGGCTGCCGCGTGATCAACGATCCCAGCGCAAACGCGAACGGCACCACGAATCCGACATACCCCAAATACAACACCGGAGGGTGGATCAACATCGTCCAGTACTGCAGCAGCGGGTTCAGCCCGTTGCCGTCCTGCACCTCGACAATATTCTTGCCCTGCGCCAGCATCTGGAACGGCGAAGCGGGGAACACGTTCAGGATCAAGAAGAACACCTGCGTCGACATCAGCGTCGCCACAACGTACGGCATCATCGCCCGGTGCTTCTTCTTGTTCTGCAGCACCACCACGAACCCATACGCCGCCAGCAGGAAGTTCCATAACAGCAGCGACCCCTCCTGCCCGCCCCACCACGAAGAGATCTTGTAGTAGAACGGCATGTCGCGGTTCGAATGCGCCGCCACATAGGCGTACCGGAAGTCGCTGTTCACCAGCGCGTAGATCAAAATGCCAGTCGCGATGACGATCAACCCGAACACCGCGATCACCGCCCGTTCGCCACTGGCGATCAGGAACGGTTTCTTCTTCCAAGCCCCAACCAGCGATGCCACGACCGAGTAGATCGCCAGGCAAAAAGCCAGCATTATCGCTAACGCGCCAATGTTCTCCATGAACCGTTGCTCCTCAATCGCCCCGGACTAAAACGAATTACGACTTCTTCTCGTACGACGCCGTGCCCTTATAATTCTGCCCCGGCTTGGCTTCGTACTTCGACGCGCACTTGGCCGCGATCTTGGTCGCATGAAAAACCCCATCGCCCATGCGCCCGTCAATCAACGCCTCTGATCCATCTTTGAAGGTGTCCGGCAACGGCTCGTTGCTCGCGTAGGTGATCTTCATCTTCCACTCACCTTCCTTCAACACGAAGTTCACCGTGTTGCCGTTTCGTTCGATCGAACCCGGCTCCACAATGCCCCCCACTCGCAACTTCTTTACCTTATCCGCCTGCGACAGCTTCTCGACCTCAGGGATGGTCTTAAAATAAGATGCCGACTCCGTCGTACCACCAATCGCCAACCACGCCAGCGTACCGACCACCAGAGTGATCACCATGCCGAACTTCATCGTGCGGTTCATACGATACCTCTCAACCATGAGTATATACCTGAATACGCTTTCATTAAATGAAAACCACTACGCCTGATCCCTCCAGCATGGTCCGGCAGTACGACCTCCGCCGCCGTTTTCAATGGCTCCTCCCCCCGGCCCCCGTCTGGCACAACCCCGCCGAAACCCAAATAAACGCCCCTCTCGGCCGCTGGAATCTCTACATCGGCTCCGCCGGCGCCCACGCCCCCGGCTACGTCAATCTCGATCTCTTCCCTCTCCCCAACGTCGACGTCGCCGCCAACGCCGAAGCCCTCCCTTTCGCCAATAATCAGTTCCAGCGCGTCGAATGCGACGCCGTCCTCGAACACGCCGAATTCCCCGAAAAAATCATGCGCGAAATTGAGCGCGTCCTCGCCCCCGGCGGCTTCGCCCACATCGTCGTCCCCTTCTGCCACCCCTATCACGCCTACCCCACCGACTTCCGCCGCTACACCCCCGATGGCCTCCTCCAACTCAAAGGCAACCTCGAAGTCGTCGCCCAAGGCTGGCGCACCGGTCCAACGTCTACCCTCCTCGTCACCCTCCTCGAATACGCCAAACTCTGGATGCCCAACAAAGCCCTCCGCGGCATCGCCCACATCACCCTCGGCTGGCTCCTCTTCCCCCTCCGCTATCTGGACATCTTCCTCCTCAAAAAACCCACCGCCCACATCCTCGGCAATCATCATTATCTGTGGCTACGCAAACCCAGTTGCTAGACTGAAATCCAATGGGCGCAATCTTCGCATCGGCATCCCGCAATCTCGACGCCCTTGCCAGCTCCCGCGGCGTAAAAGAGGCGCTCCAGCAGCTTTCCCGCGATAAACAGTGGATCAACGAAAAGCATCTCGAGCTCTGCCGCATCCCCTCGCCCACCTTCCAGGAACAGCGCCGCGCCGAATGGATGCTCGCCGCCTTCCGCCAGCTCGGCTGTGACGCCAAAATCGATCAGGCCGGCAACGTCGTGGCCTTCCTCCAGCCCGCCGCCCCGCCGCCCTACATCGCCATCACCGCTCACCTCGATACCGTTCTCTCCCCCCGCTCCCCCGACGACGTCCGCACCGAACCCGACGGCGCCTTCGTCGGCCCCGGCGTCAGCGACAACGGCGCCGGCCTCGCCGGCCTCCTCGCCCTCGTCCGCGCCATGAAATCGGCGCCCCCCTTCGGCGGCCTCACCGCCTCCCCCGTCTTCATCGCCAACGTCGGCGAAGAAGGCGACGGCAACCTCTGCGGCATGCGCCACCTCTGCACCACCTCTCCGCTCGCCTCCCGCATCCGGACGTTCCTCGTCCTCGACGGCCCCGCCACCGAACACATCACCACCGAAGCACT
>CAMATG010000772.1 GCA_945860645.1 Candidatus Sulfopaludibacter sp. SbA3
CGAAGAAATCAACGATATCCCCCTCTTCTACAACCTCCTGGTCAAGAAGATTAAAACCCCCATCATGATCGACACCACGGACCCCAAAGCCGTCGAACTGTCGCTCAAATACTGCCAGGGCAAGTCCATCATCAACTCCGTTAACCTTGAAGACGGCGAAGAGAAGTTCGAGCTGATGTGCCCCATCGCCAAGTCCTACGGCGCCGCGCTCGTCGTCGGGACCATCGATGAAGACCCCATCCAGGCCCAGGCCTTCACCCGCGAACGCAAACTCGAAGTCGCCCAGCGCTCCGTCGATCTCCTCAAAACCAAATACGAGATCCCCGCCGAAGACATCATCATCGACCCCCTCGTCTTCCCCTGCGCCACCGGCGACGAAAACTACATCGGCGGCGCCGTCGAAACCATCGAAGCCCTCCGCCTCATCAAAGCCAACATCCCCTACGTCAAAACCGTCCTCGGCGTATCGAACATCTCCTTCGGCCTCCCCGCCGCCGCCCGCGAAATCGTCAATTCCGTCTTCCTTTATTACTGCACCAAGGCCGGCCTCGATCTCGCCATCGTCAACGCCGAAAAGCTCGAACGCTTCGCCGGCATCCCCGAACACGAACGGCGCCTAGCCGAACACCTGCTTTTTAACTCCCCTCCGATCGACGTTCCGGCCGATCACGCCCAGTTCGAACTCCTCCAAAATGTGCCCGACGACTGGCGCCAGCAGCCCAAAGAACAGCGCGCCGCCGTCAACCAGTTCCACATCGCCGCCATCACCGATCACTTCCGCAAAGCCGCGCCCAAGGTCAAAGCCAAAGCGGCCGACCTCCCGCTCGACGAACGCCTGGCCTCCTACATCATCCAGGGCTCGAAAGACGGTCTCGTCGAAGATCTCGATCGCAAACGCGCCGAAGGCGCCAACCCGCTCGACATCATCAACGGTCCCCTCATGGCCGGCATGTCCGAAGTTGGCCGTCTTTTCAACAACAACGAGCTGATTGTTGCAGAAGTACTTCAATCGGCCGAAGCCATGAAAACCGGCGTCGCCCACCTCGAACAGTTCATGGAAAAGGCCGATACAGCCGCCCGAGGCAAGATCGTCCTCGCCACCGTCAAAGGCGACGTCCACGACATCGGCAAGAACCTGGTCGAAATCATCCTCGCCAACAACGGCTATACGGTCGTAAATCTCGGCATCAAAATCCTCCCGGAAACCCTCATCCAGGCCTACCGCGAACATAAACCGGACGCCATCGGCCTCAGCGGCCTGCTGGTGAAAAGTACCCAGCAAATGGTCATCACTGCCGACGATTTCAAAACCGCCGGCATCAACGTCCCCCTCCTGGTCGGCGGCGCCGCCCTCAGCGAAAAGTTCAGCAAAACCCGCATCGCCCCGGCCTACGCCGCCCCGACGTTCTACTGTAAGGATGCCATGACCGGCCTCCGCATTATGAACGAAATCACGGACCCGGCCACCCGCGAAACCACCCTCGCCTCCGCCACCTGGCACGAAGGCGCCGAAGCCGCCCCCGCCCCCGTCGAAGTCGTCAATACCTCCGAACACCGTTCCACCAAGGTCAAAATCGACCTCCCCATCCCCCCCGCGCCCTACTACGACCGCAAAAAGCGCGACGTCCCCCAGCTCGCCGAACTTTGGAGCTACATCAATCCGTTCATGTTGTTCGGCCGCCATCTGGGCTTCAAAGGCAACTTCGAAAAGCTGCTGGCTGAACGCGAACCCAAGGCCCTCGAGCTCTTCCACCAAGTGGAAGAGGTGAAGCACTGGGCCGCCAGCTTCATGAAGGTCCGCGCCGTGTGGCAGTTCTTCGAAGTGGAGCGCCACGGCAACGCCATTCACTTATACGAGCACCAGGCCAAAGACCCCATCCACACCTTCCAATTCGGCCGCCAGCCGAAGGAAGACGGCCTCTGCCTCAGCGATTACATCCTCCCCGTCGCCGACGACGGCCGCCGCGACCACATCGCCCTCCTAGTCGTCACCGCCGGCGAAGGCATCCGCGAACGCTCGGAAGAATGTAAAGCCAAGGGCGAATACCTCAAGGCCCACGCCCTGCAAGCCCTGGCCATCGAAACCGCCGAAGGCGCCGCCGAGTGGCTGCACCGCCGAATCCGCGAAGACTGGGGCTTCCCCGACGCCCCCACCATGACCATGCAGGAGCGCTTCACCAGCCGTTACCGCGGCAAGCGCTACAGCTTCGGCTACCCCGCCTGCCCGAATCTGGACGATCAACAAGGCATCTGGAAACTCATCAACCCCAATGAAATCGGTGTCGAACTCACCGAAGGCATGATGATGGAACCCGAAGCCAGCGTCAGCGCCCTGGTCTTCCAACATCCCGACTGCGCCTACTTCACCGCCAGCAGCCTGGAGACCCCCGAAGCCTAGTGCCGCAATTGACCCGAAAAGTCGTAGCCGTCATCGACGACCTCTTTTTCACCGTCAAAATCATGGACGCTGCCAAGCGCGCCGGCCTGGAGATCGTCTTCGTCAAAGAGGAAGAGAAAGCGTGGGAGCTCGCCCAGGAGCTCCCCACGCTCATGATCGTCGACCTCAACACGAAAGCCGTCAACGCAGTCGATCTCATCCAGCGCCTGAAGACCAACCCCCAAACCAAACAAATCAGCCTGCTAGGCTTCGTCTCCCACGTCCAAGTAGATCTAAAGAAGGAAGCGCTAGCCGCCGGCGCCGACATCGTCCTCCCCCGCTCGACGTTCTCCACCACCCTCCCCTCCATCCTCCAACGCCACGCCGACACCTTCGCTGAAACGGAACCGTAGCGGCCCGCACTAAAGTAGGAAAGCCATGCGCGCCCTACTCCTCCTCGCCCTCGCCCTCACTCCCGCCTTCTCCGCCACCATCGTCGAATACAACGGCGCCAACACCAGTACCGACGCCATCTTCATCGGCCAATCCATCACCACTCCCACCGGCGGCCCCTGGACCAACCTGACCTTCAACCTCTACGACATCAACGATGCCCCCTCGGCCAACGGAACGCTCTACCTGTTAACCCAAGCCTACGCCGGCGCCCCCAACGCACTCAGCAACGCCACCCCCGGCTACCTCGCCTCCACGGCCACCATCAACGCCGGCGTCTGGAGCTTCGCCCCGGCGGTCTCCATAAACTCGAGCACCCAGTACTTTCTCTATACCGACGCCAATAACAACATCCTCCGCGCCAACACCACCGGAACCTATCCCGACGGCATCGCCTACTACTCCTTTGCCGCCAACGCCAACTTCGTCACCGACCCCACCTCCGACACGCTCTTCAACCTCTCCGGAACTCCCGGCGCCACCGGCGTCCCCGAACCGGCATCGGCCCTAATTCTCGCCGCCGGCCTCGCCGCCCTCGCCCTCGTCCGCCGCCCCGCCAGACGCTGATCGACAATACCCGCCCGACG
>CAMATG010000773.1 GCA_945860645.1 Candidatus Sulfopaludibacter sp. SbA3
AGATCCTCCGGCACCTCATCGTCATCCAGAACTTCGATGTACGTCGATTGGTAGAACTGCGAATTCGTCAACGCCGTCGCCATCACCACGCCCAACACCAGACACACCGCCAAAGCCCCGGCCAGCGCACGCCGGCTCATCGTCACCCACTGCAACACGGGACTGCGCCGTGCCTCGATCCGCTGCCACATCATGGGCATGAAGTTCGCCCCCGCCTCCGGGTCCGGACAAGCGGCCTTATAGGCTGTCAGCAACTGGTCCAAGCGTTGTTCGCGATCATTTGACGACGACATGCGGTCTCCCAAAATTCTACCCGTTTTTCACCGGGCTCGTAGGAACATTGGCTGGCGCTTCCTGTTCTTCACTCTTTGCAAAAGCCTTCAACACACGCTGCCGCGCCCGAAACAACCGGACCTTCAGCGCATTCTCGTTCACTTTGTACACCGATTCCAACTGCTTCAGCGACAAACCTTCCACTTCCTTCAGCGTCAACAAAACCCGGTCTTCTTCACTCACCGCTCCCAGCAGCGAATTTACAAAATCCCGGACCTTTCCCTGCCGGACCTCTTCCCGCTGCGCAATCGTGCCCGCATCGGCATCTGCCATCATCACCTGCTGCTCGCTCAAATCGCTCATCCGGGCCTCCGGACGCCGCCTCTGCCGCCGCAAATAATCGTAGGCCGCGTTTACCGTCAAACGGTACAACCACGGTTCAAATACGTCCGGTTCCCGGAGTTGGTCTAATGAGTAATAGAGGCGTACAAACACTTCCTGTCCGACGTCCTCCACATCCTCAGGCCGTCCGATAAGCCGTGAGATCGTACCCAATATCCTGCGACGGTACGCCTGCACAACCTGGTTGAATGCCTGATCATCGCCTTGTTTGGCCCGTAAGATGAGATCAAAGTCAACCAGCATCGTGGCTCGCTACACTGTCCTCGTGGCGCGGCCCGTTCGTTCCTGGCTTGCCTTGGTCTCGCTTCTCGCTGACCGTACACTCCAGAAGGCGCTTCTCCACTGTCTATAGGTTACAGTAATTCGCCTTCAGGGCGAAGAATGAGAAATTCTTCATCCTATCCCTTGCGCCGCCAAACCTATCGAACTCTGCCCCTTGGGCAGAGTTCCTTCCCGCTCCCGGGAGTACGTCTCCAACGATCGCAGCAGCCGCTCGATCGTTGCTCTCCGTTGAAGCAGATATGACAGCTGCTCTTCCACCGATGCGTTCCGCAACGGAGGGGGAAACAATTCGTGGGGGATCATGGTGCTTGCTTTAGAACTAACAGTACTATTTTCGTATTGCAATGAGAAGTTAGTACTACGCTCCACCCATTTGCGCCCGCGCGGCTTCCCACGCGCGCCCCATCCACGCCACTCGAAGCGCCCGTTCCCGGATCTCCTCCAGCCGAATCCCCAGCAATTCCGTCTCAAAACTCACCCCAAAGTACTTCCGCGGCTCGGCCATCGGACGAAACCCATACAGCCGCTGATAAATCTCGGAATGTTCCACCCGCGGGCACGCCGTCAGCCATTCCACCCCATAGTGTTCCCCCAGCGCCGCCATATTGCCCAGCAGCCCATAAAACGCATCCCGCCGCGCCGTCCGCGCAAAACAGAGCCGGCTGGCCTCCACAAACGTCGACCTCGCCAACGCCTGAAACGCCGGATGGTCCCCAAACACCCGTTCCGCCGGTGAGTCGGTCCACCCCAGGTCCGGACGGACGACAGAAATCCGCACTGTCGCCAACGGCTCCGCCTCCGCCTCCCGAACCAGAAAGCTGAACTGGTTCGGCAACGCGTCAAACGAATCCTGGAACCGCTCGTCGGCGCGTTCCCCAATCGCCCCGCGACGCTGATAACACAGGCAGCGGAGCCGAAACACATCGTCCATCTCCGCCGCCGTCCGCGCTATGCCGCACCGCAGCGAGTTCCGATAGGTTGGTGAAGTTTCCATGTCCCCCTCTTAGCGCATACACCCCGCGCAAGAGGCCAGGAAACCCAATCAAACACAAACCAAAATCCGAAACCGCCCCCACCAACTCTTCAGGTCCACCGCCCCGTGCCGTCAATAGGCACCGCCAAACAGAGCCGCAAGGAGTGCGACGTGGCACCCTTCCTCCTTGCCTCCCGCTACTTCGCAGCCGGCGCCAACAGCATCCGCAACGACGTCAACGGCCCAAGCGCCATGTACTCAAAAGTGGCCAGCTTGTCTTTGATCAATGGCAACTCCTCCAGCACCGCTTTGGCCTCCTCCACCGACTTGCAGTTCAGCAAAAACACAACGCCCTTCCCGTCGGCCCGCGCAAACCACTGGTCAATCTTGGCGTCCAAATGCAACTGCACCGTGTCCCGTACCTCCTGTGACATGACCTTCATAATCTGATCCCGCGTCACCCCCTTGTTCACCGAAAGCGTCGCCATCACTCGCGTCACGGTGGGATTGTTCACCGTCTGCGCGGAAAGCGCGACCACAAACACCACCGAAAGAAGCACCATTCGAATCTTCTGCATACGATTTACCCTTCCAACCAAAATATACATGTATACACAAGTAAGTGGACGCGAAAGTCAACAGTTGTTATGATCGGGGGCAAATGGGAACGACAGCGAAACCGCATCTCCCCGAATGCGTCTGCGGCACACTCCGCCAGGTCACCCGCGCCGTCACGCAACTCTACGACGACGCCCTGCGCCCCGCCGGCCTCCGCGCCATGCAGTTCCAGATGCTCAGCACAGTGCGCCATCTGGGTCAGGTTTCGCTAACCGATCTGGCCGCAATTATGACTCTCGACCAGACCACGCTCACACGCAGCATGGCCATTCTGGAGAAGCAAAAGTGGGTGGAGCGCAAGCCGCAAACAGACAAACGAAAGAAGTCCTACGCGCTAACCCGCCGCGGCCTCGCCAAACTGGATAAAGCCAGCCCCCTCTGGCAGCAGGTGCAGCAACAAGTCATCCAACACGTCGGCCCCGGCACCTGGACCGACGCCCGCGCCCCACTCGCCTCCCTCCTGGAACTCAGCACCGACAGCCAGGAAACGCCGACACGCTAGAGGAGAGTGCCCAGCCTGCCGGCGCCTTCCCTTCCCTACCTACGGCAAAGCAAACGCCACATAAGCCCCAGGAATCTTCACCTGGGTCCCCGGCGTCAACCCCACCTGCGCCGCCGCGCAAAACACCACATACTGCTTCCCACCCACGGAATAAATCGCCGGCATCCCCTCCAACGCCGCGTCCACTTCCGTCTCCCACAACGTAGCCCCGGAATCCACATCCAAAGCCCGCACCACACGGTCCCGCGTCCCGGCAAACAAGATCCCGCCCGCCGTCACCACCGGCCCCACCTTCGGATAATGCGATCCCGTGTTCTTAATCCCCTTCGCCGCCAAATGCGGCACATCGCCCAACGGAATCTTCCA
>CAMATG010000774.1 GCA_945860645.1 Candidatus Sulfopaludibacter sp. SbA3
CGCAGCTGGCCGAAGCCGGTCTGCCTGCCTCGGGTAAGGTCAACCTGCTCGACGGTATGACGGGGAACAAGTTCGAACAGCCGGTGACGGTGGGCTGCATTTACATGCTCAAGCTCTCCCACTTGGTTGACGACAAGATCCACGCGCGCTCCATTGGACCGTACTCGCTCATCACCCAGCAGCCGCTGGGCGGCAAGGCGCAGTTCGGTGGCCAGCGCTTCGGGGAAATGGAAGTCTGGGCGCTGGAAGCTTACGGCGCGGCGTACACTCTCCAGGAGCTTCTCACTGCCAAGTCCGACGACGTCTACGGCCGCGCCAAGATCTACGAGGCCATCGTCAAGGGCGAAGCCGCCGCTGAACCGGGCGTGCCGGAATCGTTTAACGTGCTGATCCGTGAATTGCAGGCGTTGTGCCTGGATGTGGAACTGCTCAAGTCGCAGGTCGATCCCGTCCCGGAAACCGCTGCCGCTGCTGACTGATTCTGATAAGGAGAATAATCGCCAATGTACCGCTCTTCCCCCTACGAACGCGCGAATCTGATTGCGGACTTTGATTCCATCCGCATTAGTCTGGCCTCTCCGAATAAGATCAGAAACTGGTCCCACGGAGAAGTAACAAAACCCGAAACCATCAACTACCGCACCTTCAAGCCGGAGCGTGACGGGCTCTTCTGCGCCCGCATCTTTGGGCCGATCGCTGACTGGGAGTGCCTCTGCGGCAAGTACAAGCGCATGAAGCACCGCGGCGTGATCTGCGACAAGTGCGGTGTGGAAGTCACCCTGTCCCGCGTCCGTCGCGAACGGCTCGGCCACATCGAACTGGCCAGCCCCTGCTCGCACGTGTGGTTCTTCAAGGGCCTGCCTTCCCGTATCGGCTACCTGCTCGATATCACGCTCCGCGAGTTGGAACGCGTCCTGTACTTTGAGGCTTTCGTCATCGTCGATGCCGGCGATGTGGATGGCATCAAAGAAGGCGACGTCATCACCGACGAGCGCAAGCGCCAGTTGGACCAGGAAGCCCACGGCCGCTTCATCGCCATGATGGGCGCCGAAGGCATCAAGGAACTGCTGAAGAAGGTCCAGACCGAAAAGCTCTCTCTCGAAATCCGGGAGAAGATGAAGACGGAAGTCTCGCAGCAGAAGAAGCTGAAATTCGCCAAGCGCCTGCGCGTGGTGGAAAGCTTCCGCAAGTCGGCCAACAATCCGGAGTGGATGATTCTCGATGTCATCCCGGTCATCCCGCCGGAACTGCGCCCGCTGGTCCCGCTCGACGGCGGTCGTTTCGCGACCTCCGATTTGAACGACCTCTACCGCCGCGTCATCAACCGCAACAACCGGTTGAAGAAGCTGATGGAACTGCACGCGCCCGACGTCATTGTCCGCAATGAAAAGCGCATGTTGCAGGAAGCCGTCGACGCTCTGTTCGACAACGGCCGTCGCGGCCGTGTGTTGCGCGGCGCGAACAACCGTCCGCTCAAGTCGCTCTCCGATGCCCTCAAGGGCAAACAGGGCCGCTTCCGGCAGAACCTGCTCGGCAAGCGCGTCGACTACTCGGGCCATTCGGTCATCGTGGTCGGTCCGGAACTCAAACTGCACCAGTGCGGTCTTCCCAAGAAGATGGCGCTCGAACTCTTCAAGCCGTTTATCTACCACCGCCTGGAACAGCGTGGGCATTGCACCACCATCAAGCAGGCCAAAGAACTGGTGGAACAGCAGGATCCGGTCGTTTGGGACATTCTCGAAGAAGTCATTCGCGACCATCCGATCCTTTTGAACCGCGCCCCGACCCTCCACCGCTTAGGCATTCAGGCCTTTGAACCGGTGCTGGTCGAAGGCAAGGCCATCAAGCTCCATCCGCTGGTTTGTACCGCGTTCAACGCTGACTTCGACGGTGACCAGATGGCGGTCCACATTCCGCTGTCGCCGGAATCGCAGATCGAAGCTTCGACGCTCATGTTGGCCTCGAACAACATCCTGTCCCCCGCGCACGGCTCGCCCATCGCGATCCCGTCGCAGGACATGGTGCTCGGCCTCTACTACCTCACCAAATCGCGTGTCGGTTCCAAGGGCGAAGGCAAGAAGTTCGCCTCCATGGACGACGTTCTCATCGCGCTCGAAATGGGCGAAGTGGAAACGCTCACCCCCATCAAGTTGCGCTACACCGGTAAGGTGCTCGATCTGACCACGTCGAAAGACGGCCAGAACCTGATGCACTCCGAAGCGGTGGAGTACAACAAGCAGGACATGGACACGACGGTTGGCCGCGTCATCATGAATGACGTCCTTCCCGAAGACATGCCGTTCGTCAACGGCCTGTTGAAGAAGAAGGGCCTCACGCAGCTGGTGCAGTACTGCTACCTGAAGTTCGGCTTGCAGACCACGGTCAAAATGCTCGATGACATCAAGGCGCTGGGCTTCATGTACGCCACGCGCGCCGGGATCTCCATCGGCATCGACGACATGGTTGTGCCCGAGCAGAAGGCGCAGATGGTGAAGGACGCCGAAAAGGCTGTTATCGAAGTCCAAAGCCAGTACCAGTCCGGCGCCATCACCCAGGGCGAACGCTACAACAAGATCATCGAAATCTGGACCCGCGTTACCGAAGAAGTCTCCGACAAGATGTTCAAAAAGATGGAAGAGGACGACCGTACGGGCCGCTACCTCAACCCCATCTACATCATGGCTGACTCGGGCGCTCGCGGTTCGAAACAGCAGATTCGCCAGCTGTCCGGTATGCGCGGTTTGATGGCCAAGCCCTCGGGCGAGATCATCGAAACCCCCATCACGGCCAACTTCCGCGAAGGCCTGAACGTGTTGCAGTACTTCATCTCGACGCACGGCGCCCGTAAGGGTTTGGCCGACACCGCTTTGAAGACGGCCGACTCGGGTTACCTGACCCGCCGTCTGGTCGACGTGGCGCAGGATGTCATCATCAGCGAACACGATTGCGGCACCGGCGAAGGCATCTATGTGGAGCCCATCGTCGAAGCCGGCGAAGTCATCGAGCCCTTGCGCGACCGTATCGTCGGCCGCGTGGTTCTCGAAGACCAGCTGGACTTTGAAGGTCTGCGGATTGTCGGCGTCAACAAGCTGATCACCGAAGATCTGGCGACGGCGATTCAAGCCGCCGGTATCGAGCGCGTCAAAATCCGCTCGGTGCTGACCTGCGAAAGCCGCCGCGGCGTCTGCCAGCTCTGCTACGGTCGCAATCTGGCCACCGGCCGGATGGTGGAACGTGGCGAAGCGGTCGGCGTCATCGCCGCCCAGTCGATCGGTGAACCTGGTACCCAGCTCACCATGCGTACGTTCCACATCGGCGGCGCGGCGACGCGCGCGTCCGAACAGAACACGCAGGAGTCCAAGGGCGCTGGCTTCATCAAGCACATCGGCATCAATACCGTGAAGACGGCTTCG
>CAMATG010000775.1 GCA_945860645.1 Candidatus Sulfopaludibacter sp. SbA3
GGTGGACCGGTTACTGGCCTCCGACGCGCATGCCGAGCGGATGGCCCTGCGATGGCTGGATGCGGCGCGCTATGCCGATACGAACGGGTATCAGAGCGATGGGCCGCGCGATATGTGGCGCTGGCGCGATTGGGTGATTGATGCGTACCGGGCGAACATGCCGTTCGACAAATTTACGGTGGAGCAGATTGCGGGGGATCTGCTGCCCAACGCGACGATGCAGCAGAAGATCGCTACGGCGTTTCATCGGAACCACCGGACGAATGCTGAGGGCGGGATTGTGGAAGAGGAGTTCCGCGTGGAGTACGTTGCCGACCGGGTGGAGACGACGTCCACCGTTTGGCTGGGCCTGACAATGGGCTGCACGCGTTGCCACGATCACAAGTACGACCCGCTGAAGCAGCGCGATTTCTATTCGATGTTCGCTTTTTATAACAACGTTCCGGAGCGCGGGTTGGTGTACAACTTCGGCAACGACGATCCGATGATGAAGGCGCCGACGCCGGAGATGGAGTCGCGGCTGGGCGAGTTGGACACGGCGCTGGGCGCGGCGCGGAAGGGTTGGGAGGATTGGCAGCCGAAGCTGGCCGTTGAGCAGCAGAAGTGGGAGAAAAAGGCGCGGAAGGCGAAGTCCGATTGGGCGGTGCCGCAGGGGCTGGTGTATTCGAACACGGGCACGGACTTGAAGTTCGACGGGAAGAACGGGCTAGACGCGGGCGACAAGGCGAAGTTCAACTACATGACGCCCTACAGCTTTTCGGTTTGGATCAAGCCGGAGAGCGGGACGGGCGCGATTTTGTCGCGGCATGAGGATTATTGGGAAGGGTCCGGCTACGGGCTGTACTTGAAGAACGGGAATGTCCACTTCGTCGCCACGCTGCGCTACACCGACATTTCGATGCGGCTGGAGACGGTGGAGAAGGTGAAGCTGGGGGCCTGGCAGCACATCGCCTTTACTTACGACGGGAACCGGAAGACGAAGGGGATTCGGATCTGGATCGACGGGAAACCGGCGACGATTAAATCGACCTTCGACGAGCTGACGTATCCGTTTAACCCGAAGGTGCCGTTTATGGTGGGCTCCGGCGGCGGGTTGCGGTTCACGGGCGCCATTCGCGATGTGCGTGTCTACGACCGCGCGTTGACGGAGGAAGAAGCGATATCGACGTACGTTACTGAGCCTCTGGCCGCTGTGGCGAAGATGACGGAGGAGCAGCGCACGCCGGCGCAGCAGGCGAAGCTGCACCTGGCGTTTTTGGCCCTGGCGATGAACCCCAAGGCCCGTGCCGCCATGCAGGCGCGCGACAAGGCGCAGGTGGAACGGGACAAGTACTACGCGACGATTCCCACCGTCATGGTGATGCAGGAGGGGCCGAAGCGGCAGGCGTACATCTTGAAGCGCGGCGCCTACGACGCGCAGGGGGACCCGGTGGAGGCGGCGACGCCCGCGTTCCTGCCGCCCATGCCGCCGGAGTGGCCGCGGAACCGGCTGGGGCTGGCACGGTGGCTGGTGGACCGCGGCAACCCGCTGACGGCGCGCGTGCAGGCCAACCGGATGTGGCAGATGTTCTTTGGCCAGGGGCTGGTGAAGACGGTGGAGGATTTCGGGTCGCAGGGCGAGTGGCCGGTGCATCTGGATCTCCTGGATTGGCTGGCCGTTTCGTTCATGGATAGTGGCTGGGACCTGCGGGCGCTGGAGAAGCAGATTGTGATGAGCGAGACGTACCGGCAGTCGTCGGCCGCGGCGCCGGACGCCTGGCAGCGCGACCCGGAGAACCGGTTGCTTTCGCGCGGGCCGCGCGTGCGGCTGGCGGCGCCGTTTGTGCGGGATCAAGCGCTGGCGGCGGCGGGCTTGCTGGTGAACCGGGTGGGCGGGCCATCAGTGAAGCCGTATCAGCCGCCGGGCCTGTGGCAGGAGTTGAGCGGGGGCGGCGGCTATAAGGAGGACAAGGGCGAGGGGCTGTATCGCCGCAGCCTGTATACCTTCTGGAAGCGAACCGTCGCGCCGCCAATGATGGTGAATTTCGACGCGCCCACGCGCGAGGGCTGCATCGTGCGGGAGACGCGGACGAATACGCCGTTGCAGGCGTTGAATTTGATGAACGACGTGGCGTTTCTGGAAGCGGCGCGGAAGTTGGGCGAGCGGATGATGCGGGAAGGCGGCGCGGACGCGGCGGCACGGATTGGTTACGGATGGAAAGTTGTTCTGGGCCGGGCGCCGGCGGCGACTGAGTTGGCGGCGGCGCGGCGCGGCTACGACCGATTTCTTGCCCGATATAAGGCGGATGTGCCGGCGGCGGTGGCGTATTTGAAGCAGGGAGAATCGGCGCGGGATGCGGCGCTGGACCCCGCCGAATTGGCGGCTGCATCGGCCGTAGCCAGTCTTATCTTGAATCTCGACGAAGCAGTGACGAAGGAATAACCATGGATCCCATTCAGGAGCGTTTCCGCCACCTCACCCGCCGTCACTTTTTCGGGCGCACGGCCACTGGACTCGGCGCTGCCGCGCTGGGTTCGCTACTGGCGGGCGACGCGCAAGCGGCCGACCCGATGGCAGGGTTGCCCCACTTTGCCCCGAAGGCCAAGCGCGTGATCTACCTGTTCCAGTCCGGTGGCCCGTCGCAGATGGAGCTGTTCGACTACAAGCCGCGATTGGTGGATAAATATAAGACGGAGTTGCCCGAGTCGATCCGGATGGGCCAACGGCTGACGGGCATGTCCTCGACGCAATCGACGTTCCCGGTGGTTCCGTCGCGGTTCCAGTTTGCCCAACACGGCCAAAACGGAGCGTGGGTGAGCGAATTGCTGCCCTATACCGCCAAAATTGTCGACAAAATCGCCATTGTGAAGAGCATTTTCACGGAGGCGATCAATCACGACCCGGCGGTGACGTTCCTGCAGACCGGTTCGCAAATTGCCGGGCGGCCGAGTATCGGCTCCTGGATGGCGTACGGCCTGGGCGCGGCCGCCAAAAATTTGCCAGGCTTCGTTGTCATGATTTCGCCAGGTGGCGGGGGCGGCGGCCAGCCGCTGTACGACCGTCTGTGGGGCAGCGGCTTTTTGCCGACCCGCTATCAGGGCGTGAAGTTCCGTTCGGTCGGCGATCCGGTTTTGTACCTTCGCGACCCGGAGGGTTTCACGCGCGACGACCGCCGGGCCTACCTGGACACGCTGAGTGAGCTGAACCAGGCCAAGGCGGCCGAACTGGGCGATCCGGAGATTTCGACGCGTATTTCGCAGTACGAGATGGCGTTTCAGATGCAGTCGTCGGTGCCGGAACTGGTGGACCTGTCGAAGGAGTCCGCGGCAACGGTGGAAAGCTATGGGCCGGATGCCCGCAAGCCCGGTACATTTGCCTATAACTGCTTGATGGCGCGCCGTTTAGCGGAACGAGGCGTGCGGTTCATTC
>CAMATG010000776.1 GCA_945860645.1 Candidatus Sulfopaludibacter sp. SbA3
GGCCATTCGATCCACCGATCAGCATGCCCTACTACGACCAGTACACGAAGGACCAGTTCGAGGCCACTCATGGGTTTCCGATGCGGTTTATTGGGAATCAATATGTGAACCCGGCGGACTTTCCGGAGGAAGCGGCGTTTTTGCCGTCGCTGATCGGCACGTTCACCGATGAGATTCGAGCCTATGTCCTGGCGGCGCATCCGAACTGCCGATTCGAGGTGCTGTACCCGACTGATGTCAACGACAACGCGTGGGGACATGTGGTGAACTATCCAGACGCGGCATGGACGCCGGCGAAGTTGACTACATTAAAGACCGAGAGCTTCAGCTTCACGTTCGCGCGGGATCTGAACAAATCGAAGTATTCGATCGGGTACGGAGTTGGAAAGGGATTTACGCGAACGCAACGATGTTTCCTGGTTGGACCGGGGGATTCATCGACGACCTGGGAGAAGGAGGCGAGGATCGCGAAGAAGCAGAATTTGGAGTCGATCGTGCTCTTCGCGCTCGATCAATTCTGCCTGATTGGCTATCCGGTACCGTTCTGGAAGAACCTGAGAAAAGGCCGACGGCTCTAATCGGGGCATAAATCGATTTAATGGCGGCGAAGAGTTGCATTTAGTTCGCTTTTGACTTAACCTCAAAAGGTGAGCTGTGAACGCACCCAAAATCTCTCGCTGGCCAACGGTCGCGGAGGCGTGCGCCGGCTCGTAGTCACCGGCATTATTCCCATCGTAGTAGTAGCCATTATCGGGGTCACCGTAACGGACCCCGCCTGAGTGGCACCTGACGATTCGAAATCGAGGCCACCGGCGGGGATCCAACCCAGCCGGTGGCCTTTTTTAGCGTTTGGGAAGCATGATCGGTAGGCGAAACAGGGAGTGAAAACATGTCTCAACTGATGAGTGGCGCAAAAATCCTGCTCGAATGTCTGGCCCGCGAGGGCGTGGACACAATCTTCGGCTATCCCGGTGGCGTAACCCTGCCGCTGTATGATGCCATGTATGATCACCCGATCCGTCACATTCTGGTTCGGCATGAACAGAATGCGGCGTTTGCGGCGCAAGGGTATTCGCGGTCGACGGGGAAAGTAGGCGTCTGCTGCGCGACGTCCGGTCCCGGCGCGACGAACCTGGTAACGGGGCTTGTGGACGCGATGATGGATTCGATCCCTGTGGTCGCACTGACCGGCCAGGTGACGGCGAAGTTGATCGGCAGCGACGCGTTCCAGGAAGCCGATACGTTCGGCATCACGCGGTCTGCAACGAAGCACAATTACCTGGTCAAGAACGTCAATGAGTTGCCGCAGGTGATTCACGAAGCGTTCTACATTGCCGCAAGCGGCCGGCCGGGTCCGGTGCTTGTCGACATTACTAAGGACGTGTTCCAGGGCAACGCCCACTACACGCCGGTGACGTCGATCCACTTGCCCGGTTATAAGGTCTACACGGAAGGCCACACGGGCCAGATCCGGCGTGCGGCGCAGATGATGCTGGAAGCCGAACGGCCGATGATCTACGCCGGTGGCGGTATCGTCCTGTCGAACGCCAGTGAAGAGTTGCGCGAACTGGTGGAGTTGGTTGACGCGCCCACGGTTTGCACGTTGATGGGTCTGGGGTCGCTGGGCTCCGATCATCCGAACTTCATCAGCATGCCCGGTATGCACGGCAGCTACGCCGCCAACATGGGTATGTACGGCACTGACTTGATCATCGCTTTGGGAGTCCGTTTCGACGACCGCGTGACCGGCCGTTTGAACGCCTTCGCGCCGCATGCACGGATCATTCATGTCGACATCGATCCGGCCGAAATCAGCAAGATTCGCAATGCCGATTTGCCGATCGTGGGCGACCTGAAGCGCGTATTGCCGAAGATCAATGCCGTGTTGAAGGAATTGCTCCCGGAAGTGGGCGAGCGTACGGGGCTGAAGGCCTGGTGGAAACAGGTCCGTGAGTGGAAGGCCGAACATCCGCTCCGCTACGATACGGCCGAAGACGTGATCAAGCCGCAGCACCTGATGCGCGAAATCGACCGGTTGACCAAGGGCAACGCGATCGTTTGCAGTGACGTGGGCCAGCACCAGATGTGGGCGGCGCAGCTGATTCGCTTCAACGAGCCGCGGCTGTGGATCAACTCGGGCGGTTTGGGCTCGATGGGTTTTGGTTTGCCGAGCGCGCTGGGCGCGCAGGTGGCCAATCCGAATCAGCTTGTTGTCGCCATCTGCGGCGACGGCGGCTTCCAGATGTCGATCCCGGAACTGGCGACGCTGTTCAACTTCGGCCTGCCGGTGAAGGTGATCGTGATGAACAATGGCTATCTGGGCATGGTGCGCCAGTGGCAGGAGTTGTTCTACGCCAACCGCTTGTCGCAGGTTACGCTCGACGGCTTCCCTGACCCGGTGCAGTTGGCAGGCGCCTACGGCTTCAAGGGCCGCACGGTGGAACGGCCGTCGGAGTTGGCCGAAGCGCTGGCAACGGCGTTTGCCGATCCGGGCCCCTACCTTTTGAACGTGAAAGTGGCTCCCACCGAGAACGTGTTCCCGATGGTTCCGGCCGGCGGAGCGATTAATGAAATGGTGCTCTCGCCGCCGCAACCGGCTGAGCTGCGGAAGTAGAAACGAGGACATACCATGTTGCAGATCATCAGCCTTTTATTGGAGAACAAGACCGGTGCGCTGATGCGCGTCACCGGTCTGCTCACCGCGCGCGGTTATAACATCGACAGCCTGACGGTGGCACGGACGCTCGACCCGGAGCTTTCGCGGATGACGATCGGGGTTGCGATTGAGCCCCACCAGCGCCGCCAGTTGATCAAGCATATGAATAAGCTGATCAACGTGCTTCAGGCAACGGATTTGACCGACTCGCCGGCAGTGACTCGCGAGTTAGTATTGATGCGTGTGCGCACCCCGCAGGAATCGCGCACGGCGATTCTGAAGGAAGCCGAGATTTTCGGCGCTCGTGTGGTGGATTCGACGCTGGAAGGCTTCGCATTGGAAGCCACCGGCGACATTGAAAAGCTCGACGAGTTCATTGATATCATGCGCAGTTATGGCGAGATTGAAGTTACTCGCGGCGGCGCTGTGGCAGTTTCACTGGAGTCCAAGAAACTCCGCCTTTCTCCCCCCGTGCCCCGCGGCGCTGAGGAAGGAAAGTCGGAAGAGAAAAACGGAGTTATTTAATGCTGAATCGTTACTACGAAAAAGACGGTAATCCGAGCCTGCTGAAGGACCGGACGTTTGCCATCATCGGTTATGGCAGCCAGGGCCATGCGCATGCGCTGAACCTGCGCGATTCGGGCGCGGACGTGATTGTCGGCCTGTATCCGGGATCGAAGAGCTGGGCCAAGGCGGAAGCCGCCGGTCTGCGCGTGATGACCACCGCGGAAGCGACGAAAGCCGCCGACAC
>CAMATG010000777.1 GCA_945860645.1 Candidatus Sulfopaludibacter sp. SbA3
GTGGGCGCTGGATACGGTGATGGTGGGGAATGATTAGTTAGTTTTTCTTCGCAGAAGTATCAGGTGGGAGGTGGAGCGGGGGCGGTAGGAGGGACTCCAGTCGTAATGTGTGCCGGCGGGAAGGATGTCGGCCACACCGACCTGCTGGTAGTTTTTGATGCCCGTGGACGCCCACCAATCCAGCAAGACTTTGGGGGAGTCCGGGGCGACGAGCCAACTGGATGCGACGTTGACCATGACGGCGAATTTAGGTTTTGCCGATTCCATGTCACGCACGAAATCCTCCTGCATTTTCCGGGCGAAGGGGTGAGCCTCCATCAGCGGGTAGGTATAGATATAGGGGGTGGCGGACTGGCGTCCGGCGTAAAAGAGAATTTCCGGTTCGGATCCGAGGACGGCAATTTTGTCGGCGGCCTGGGAGTTGGCGCGGAGGAAGTTACCGAACTCCACGGCCTCGGGAAACGGGTTGGCGCCGTAGATGGCGGCGGTTGCCATGACGGGGTTGGACTGGAAGAGGAACTCCCGCTGTTCGAAGATGGAAAACAGCACGCAAGCGGTGACGGCCCAGAGTGGCCAGCCGGGTTTGGCGACTGCGCCGATGGCGAGCGCGACGGCGGGCAGCAGGAGGATGAAGTAATGGTCGCGGAAGTAGAAGCCGGGGCAAACAGCGAGGAAACTGACGGCGAGGAAGAGGAGCAGGAAGTAGCGTTTTTCACGGCCGAGTAGAAACAGTCCGGCGGCGGCGAGAAGCCAGAGTATCCAATTGGCGAGGGTGATGTAGCGAATGCTGTCGACAAGCACTTTGATGCCGGCCGAAAGCGGGGTGGCGGTGGCATACTGGCGGGCGTATTGGAAGGTCCAGAACCAGAATTTGTCGAAGACGCCGGCATGTGCCAGGGCGGCGCAGAGAAGGGCGAAGGGAGCGGCGACGGCGGCTGCCAGGAGTGCGGCGTCTTTCGGGCGGCGGAGTGTGAGTAGATAGCCAATTGCGAACGCGGCGAAGAACATGCCGTGTTGTTTCATCAGAATGGCAAGGCCGAAGCAGAGGCCGCTGGTGATGAGAGTTGGCCGATGGACGGAGTGCTTCCATTGCAGGAGAAGAAGAGTTCCGGCGACCGCAGCCAGGACAACGAAATGGGTGGCATGGGCCCACATGCCCATGACGCTCCAGCCGCTGGAGAGGACGGCGTAGGCGGCGGCGACCACGAGAGATGGAGCGGCGGGATAGAAGTGGCGGGCTAGTAAATAGAGCAGCGTGATGGTGGCTACGTTGACCAGGAGAAGGCCGATGTGGACCGCGGAGATGGACTGCCCGAAGACTGCCATGACAAGGGCGTAGACGATAGAAACGCCGGGGAACTTCATGTTGGCGGCAACTGCGTACGGAGGGATTCCCTGGAGCATCAATTGGCCCATGTAGGCGTACTCGCCTTCGTCGCGCTCCAACGGGGCGTCGAGGAGGTGGATGCGGGCAAGGATGGTGAGGAGGACGCAGAGGGCCAGTAAGGCGCGAGGAGGCATCACCGTCCAAAAATCGCTACCTGGCGACGCTGGCCCGACGGGCCTGGGTTTCGCCATGGGCCCTACGCGCACCGCACACGGACTGTTGGCATGGGAGTACAAACGCCCGTTACCGGGAGTTAGTTGCCATGAGTTTTGTTAGTTTATGTAAAGTAAGGCGTTGAAGAGTAACTTGAACGACTGATAGCTTTGGGCGCGGTATTGCGGGCGCATGCCGAAGAGGATGGCGCGGCCCTGGCCAATGGGGATATCGAGCACGGCGGATTTGCCGGCGATGTAGCGTTCGCCGAGGAGCCAGCCGGAGGCGAGCACCTTCGAATCCTTGTACTTGATGACGCCGAACTCGCTATCCCAAGCGGGGGAATTTTCCACCCAGATGGCAAACTCCTTCGGCAGGCCGTAGCGGAGGGGGCTCGCGTCGGCGATTGTGACGTTGAGCAGCGAACCGGGGCAATAGAAGTCGCGGTTGGAGACCGACTGCAGCAGGTTGGGCGTGGGCAGTTTGAGGTTGCGGGCGGCGTAGGCGGAAGACTTGTTGAGGAAGATCAGTTTGCCGCCGGCTTCGGCGAATTGGCGGAGGGCGGCGGCGCCGGGTTCGCCGAGACCGCCGGTGTAGGCGTCGGGCATGGAGCCGGCGAAGTAGCCTTCGGAAATAGTGGACGCCGTCTGGTCCGGGAAGAGGATGGCATCGTACTTCTGGCGGAGATTCCCGGCGCGGATTTCTTCGTTTTGCAGGCGTGTGTATTGCCAACCGTAGTTGTCAAAGAGCCAGCGGGTCCAGCCTTCGTCCATCACCGGCGAGGGGCTTTTGTAGAGGCCGATGCGGGGTTGAGGGACTTCTTTGCGGCCTTCGGCGGGCTGGGCGAAGAAGTCGCCAGTGGTGGTGTCCCGGTAGACTTTGTGGCCCTGTTTCCAGGCGGTGGCGATGGCTTTGTAGCTGTTGTTATCGGAGGCGGAGAGGTTCGGGGCGGTAGGCGCGTCGAGCGAGGTGGCACGTTCGGCGCGGGCGTTGAAGGTGTCCTTGATGGTTTGGACGTTGACGCCCATGAGGAGGGGCAGCGTCTGGGCGGTGACATCGTAGGGGCGGCGTGGCGGCCCGCCGGGGTATTGGCGGATGTCGGGGTAGTCCTGTTTTTCGAGGAGCGTTTTGGCGAAGCTGGAGAAGGGTTGCTGGAGGCGGATGATGTAATCGCCGGCGCTGTACTGTTTACCGTCGGCGGTGAAGGCGGCTTTGGCCACGTCGATTTCGACGGCGCCGAATTGGAGGGTTTTCAGGAGTTGGGCGGTAGCGGCGGGATCGGCCTGATTGGCGGGGACGACGAAGGCGAAGGGCTCCATGCGTCTGGAGGCGCGTTCGTTAATTTTGTAGAAATTGCGGAGTAAATCCGTACGGCGGGTGGCGGCCTGGAAGAGGAGGCTATCGAAGGCGACGAGTTGATAATCGACGATATCGCGCAGCCGCCAGGTGCCGCCGGGCCAGACTTCCAGGTGGTTCCAGGTGGACTTGGCGGGGCTGTAGCCGAGGGCTTCGCCGCGGAGTTGATCGAGGCGGAGGGTGATGGGGCTGGCGATGCGAGCGGAGGCGGTTTCGCTTAAGATGCGCATGGCGCCGTGGTAGGACTGGTAGTGGCGGGCGGGGGTCCAGAAGTCGTAGGCGGCGTTGATGGCGATGCCCTTCAAGCCGGCGGCGGTCATATCGGCGGCCATTGCGGTGCCGAGGGAGTTACACCATTGGGCGATGATGGGGTCGATATTGGGATCGATGGGGTCGAGCCACGGGGGCACGAACATGCGGGATGACGTGGCGCCTTGCTGGTGGACATCGTAGACGATTTGCGGGTGCCAGGCATTGTGTAGCTGGGAGACGGTGGCGC
>CAMATG010000778.1 GCA_945860645.1 Candidatus Sulfopaludibacter sp. SbA3
CCGCCGCCGGCATCCCCCTCACCGTCTTCGACTCCGGCCTCGACTCAGAAAACTACATGAGCTTCCTGGCCACCAACAACTACGAAGGCGGCCAGATGGCCGGCCGCACCCTCGCCCGCCTCCTCAACGGCAACGGCAAAGTCGGTATGGTCATGCACGCCCCCGGCAGCGGCTCCACCATGGACCGCGAACGCGGCTTCGAAGAAGTGATCAAGGCAGAGTTCCCCGGCATCCGCATCGTCGCCCAGCAGTTCGGCCAGTCGGATCGTTCCAAGGCCATGGCCGCCACCGAAAACATCCTCACCGCCCACCCCGATTTGGACGGCCTCTTCGCCAGCTCCGAGCCTTCCTCCGTCGGCGCCAGCCTCGCCCTCAAGTCCCGCGGCCTAGGCGGCAAAGTCCACCTAGTGGCGTTTGATTCGAGCGACGGCATGGTCGAAGACCTGAAGGCCGGCGTCATCGCCGCCATGGTCGTCCAGGACCCCTACCGCATGGGTCACGACGCCGTTAAAACCATCGTCGATAAGCTCAACGGCCAAACCCCGCCCAAGCGCATCGATCTCAGCGCCCGCGTCATCACCAAAGCCGATCTCGACAAAGTCGAAGTCCAGCGCCTGCTGTTCCCCAACGTAAAGAAGTAGCCATGCCAGCCATTCCCGAGCCCATCCTGTCGGCCGCCACCCTTGCCGACGCCCTCGAAGCGACGTTGCAACATTTCTCCGCCGACAGCGGCACCGTGCACATACTCGAAGCCGACGGCGTGCTGCATCTCAAAGCCGCCAGCCGCGGCATCCCCGAGGCAGCCGTCGAACACTTCCGGCTCATCCCGGTAGGGAAGGGAATGGCCGGCCTGGCCGTCCAACGCGCGGTGCCCGTCACCGCCTGCAACATCCAAACCGATGTGACGGGCGATGTCCGCCCGGGAGCGAAGCTCACCGGCCTCGAAGGCGCCATCGTCGTCCCCATGATGCGCAACGGCGCCGCCATCGGAGCCTACGGAATCGCCAACCGCGAGCCCCGTACTTTCCACATCGAAGAGATCGAACTCCTCCAGGCCATCGCGGCCCACGTGGCGGCCAAGCATGGCTGATCAATTCACCGTCATCAACCACGAGAAGCTGGAGCAGTTCGCCCAGCAGCTCCTCGAAGGCGTAGGCGTAGCCCCCAACCGCGCCGCCCTGGTCGCGTCGAACCTCATCTTCGGCAACCTGCGCGGCGTCGACTCCCACGGCATGCAACTGCTGCCCTACTACCTCGACCAGCTAAAAAACGGCCTCATCAACGGAGCCGAGGACGGGGCCGCCATTCGCGAGAGCGGCGGGACCATGCTCTACAACGCCAACAACGGCCTCGGAGCCGTGACGTCGTCCATCTGCTGCGACCACGCCATCCGCCTCGCGAAAGCCAACGGAATCGCCTTCGTAGTAGCAAGAGACGCCAACCATTTCGGAGCCGCCGCCTACTGGGGCCGCAAGATATCGAGCGAAGGCCTAATCGGCTTCGCCTTCTGCAACGCCTCCCCGATCGTCCCGCCCTACCAAGCCAAGGACCCGCGCCTGGGCACCAACCCCATCTGCATGTCCGTCCCCGGGCCGGAGGAGTCGAGTTGGCTCCTAGACATGGCGACAACAACGGTAGCCGCCAACCGAATCTTCAAGGCCTATCACAACAAGCAGGAAGAGATCCCCGCCGGCTGGGCGATGGACAAAGAAGGCCGCCCGACGACGAACACAGTCGAAGCCTTCAACGGCCTGATCATGCCCCTAGGCGGCTACAAGGGAACAGGCCTGTCAGTAATGGTAGAAATCCTCTGCGCCATCCTAGGCGGCGGCGCCATGAGCACGGAAGTAGGAGGCCTGCGCGTAAAGGATCGTCCCATGGGCGTAAGCCACAGCTTCCTAGCCATCGACCCGGCGAAATTCGTAGGCGCGGACGAATTCGGCACCCGCATGGACAAGCTAACAAACTATCTCCACAGCGCCACGCCCGGAGCCGGTTTCGACGAAGTCCTAATCGCCGGCGAACCCGAGAGCCGCTTCGAAAAACAGCGCAAAGAATCCGGAATCCCCCTAGGCCCCGGCGAATGGCAGCGCCTCCTCGACTGGTCCACCCTCCTCTCCGTCTTACCCCCGGTCTTAAATTGGTGTCAGACACCTCATTTTTTTCCGTAAAACGTTCCGAGTACCGGCACCCCACCCGTCGGCCGGACTCCCCATTCCGTAACACCCCATAAAGTCAACAGCCATCCCTCCCGTCCTGGCCCTGCAACACCCACTCGCCCGCGACCTTCCCCTCCAACACCACCCAGTGCACCGCCGCGCGTGCCCAATCCCTCCTCTACACTCTCGGAATCGAGCCGGATCGCGAGCGATTCACCCGCAGGATCTTTTTTGTGTAATTAGTACTTGCCAAAAAGACAAGTAAGCATTACATTCTGAGCAGGAGGCTTTACTGCAATGCAATCTCACGAAGACAAAAGTTCCTGGACCACCGGCTCTATCCTCTTACTCGGAACCTTCGGCCCCGGCTCCCCCGGTGGCCGTAGCTTCCATACCGCCTGCTACTCCGCCCTCGGCGCCCTCGTGCTCGGAGTACTGCTCCTAACCCCCTTCGCCAAATCCTATCCACTCCTGCGCTGGCCGATAGCCATCCTCCCCGGCGTAGTCTTCACCTTCATCGCCTGGCGCCTCTGGCTCTACGTCTCCCAGCTCGACGAGCTCAGCCGCCGCCTCCAACTCGAAGCCATGGCCATCACCTACCTCGTCGGCATGGCCGCGGCCCTCCTGTTGGGAGGCTTGGCAATGATTTTCGGCTGGAACATCAACCCCGGCATCTACCTCTTCCTCGACATCGTCCGCGCCTTCGTCCTCGTCAAACAGGCCCGGAGGTACGCATGAAAAACCGCCTCCGCGTCCTTCGCGCCGAACGCGAAATCTCCCAGGCCACCCTCGCCGATTCCCTCGGCGTCTCCCGCCAAACCATCAACGCAATCGAGACCGGCAAGTACGATCCCGGCCTCCCCCTCGCCTTCAAAATCGCCCGCCTCTTCAACCAACCCATCGAGCAAATCTTCACCCCCGACCCCGACCCCGGCTAAAGGTACAACAACTCCACCTTCACATGAAACGGTACCAACTCCCGCCGCCGCAACTCCACCTGCCGCACAAACTCCCGCCGATACTCCCCATCCGTCATCGCCCCATAAAACAACCGCCACGCCTCCCGCACCTCCGCCTCCAACCGCGGCACGCACTTGTGCGACACCCACGCCGCCTCCCCCAACCGGTCATATCCCAACCCCCCCAGCCGCACCCCAATCCCCTCCCGCCACTCCTCCCGCCACGTCGGCAAATCCCACTCCCCCACAAACCCCGGCTCAAAATAATC
>CAMATG010000779.1 GCA_945860645.1 Candidatus Sulfopaludibacter sp. SbA3
GTTTTGATTTCGCGATCAATGATGGCGCCGGGTTGTAGGAGTTGCGCGGCAAGGAGGAGTAACATGGCGCCAGCGGTTCTGCTCTATTGTGCAACAACCTGACATCCGAAAACTTACGAGCCCGGTTGACTTCCCTAGCCCCACAAAAAGAAATCGGCCACGCCCCCGGTAAGGGACGTGGCCGAAACTGCATCTAAACCAGTGAAGGTTTAGTAGTCCATGCCGCCGGGGCCGTGTTCGCCACCGCCGCCGCCGCCAGCCGGCTTCTTCTCGGGGATTTCGCAGATCAGCGCTTCGGTCGTCAGCATCAGGGCGCTGATCGAAGAGGCGTTCTGCATCGCCGAACGGGTCACCTTGGCCGGGTCGATAACACCAGCGGCTACGAGATCTTCGTATTCGCCGGTTTGAGCGTTAAAGCCAAAGTTCGCGTTCTTGTTGCCACGAACCTTCTCGATGATGATCGCGCCTTCATAACCGGCGTTGCCGGAGATCTGGCGGATCGGCTCTTCGCAAGCGCGGCGGATGATGTCGATGCCGATCTGCTCGTCACCGTCAGCCTTCACGCCCTTCAGAGCAAGCGCCGCACGGAGCAGCGCGATGCCGCCGCCGGGGACGATGCCTTCTTCCACAGCCGCGCGGGTCGCGTGCAACGCGTCTTCCACACGAGCCTTCTTTTCCTTCATTTCGGTCTCGGTGGCCGCGCCAACCTTGATGACCGCAACGCCGCCGGCCAGCTTGGCCAGACGTTCCTGCAACTTCTCGCGGTCGTAGTCCGAAGTGGTTTCTTCGATCTGCGCACGCAGCTGCTTGATGCGGCCGCTGATGACGACTTCGTCGCCGGCGCCGTCAATGATGGTGGTGTTGTCTTTGTCGACCGTGACGCGCTTGGCTTTGCCCAGGTCTTCCAGACGAACGCCTTCCAGCTTGATGCCGGTTTCTTCCATGATCGACTTGCCGCCGGTCAGGATCGCGATATCGTCCAACATCGCCTTGCGGCGGTCGCCGAAGCCAGGAGCCTTCACGGCGCAGGCGTTCAACGTGCCACGCAGCTTGTTCACGACGAGAGTCGCGAGCGCTTCGCCTTCCACTTCCTCAGCAATGATGAGGAGCGGGCGGCCGGAGCGGGCGATCTGCTCGAGCAGCGGCAGAAGGTCCTTCATGTTGCTGATCTTCTTCTCGTGGATCAGGATGTAGGGCTCTTCCAACACGGCTTCCATGCGGTCCGGATCGGAGATGAAGTAGGGCGAGAGATAGCCGCGGTCGAACTGCATACCTTCCACGGTGTTCAGCTCGGTGTTCATGGTCTTCGATTCTTCGACCGTGATCACGCCGTCCTTGCCAACCTTGCGCATCGCTTCCGCAATGATGTGGCCGATCGTCGCGTCGCCGTTCGCCGAAATCGTGCCGACCTGAGCAATCTTATCGTCGCTCTCCACCTTCGTGGACATCTTCAGCACTTCTTCGGTCACCAGAATCACGGCCTTTTCGATGCCGCGCTTCAGCGCCATCGGGTTCGCACCCGCGGCAACTGCCTTCACGCCTTCGCGGAAGATCGCCTGGGCCAGAATCGTGGCGGTCGTGGTGCCGTCGCCGGCGATGTCGGAGGTCTTCGAAGCAACCTCGCGGACCATCTGGGCGCCCATGTTTTCCAACGGGTCCTTCAGCTCCACTTCCTTCGCAACGGTCACGCCGTCCTTGGTGATCGTCGGGCCACCAAACTTCTTCTCGAGGACAACGTTACGGCCCTTCGGTCCGAGGGTGACCTTCACCGCTTCGGCCAACTGGTTCACACCGCGCAGGATCGCCTGGCGGGCATTTTCGCTATAAACAATCTGTTTAGCAGGCATGGCTTATTCCTAATGCTCCTGTGTTACTTACGTTCCGTTAGGCAATCACGGCGAGGACTTCGTCTTCGCGCATGATCAGGTATTCGTTGCCGTCGACCTTGATGTCGCTGCCCGAGTACTTCCCAAACAGGATCTTGTTGCCGACTTCAAGTTCCAGAGCGATGATCTCGCCCTTATCGTTCCGCTTGCCTTTGCCGACGGCGACAACTTCGCCTTCCTGCGGCTTTTCTTTGGCGGTGTCGGGGATGATGATACCGCCCGAAACCTGTTCCTGTTCCGCGAGCCGCTTCACAACGATGCGGTCGTAGAGGGGACGAATGTTCATTGAATGACCTCCAGATACTTTCTTGGTGCTGGTGTTGAAAACTGACGGATACGAGATCCTGGTATGCCCGCCCGGCGACGTTCGAACAGCGCACAGGGGACTGAGACGCGGAAGCGCGCCCTGCAGATATTATTAGCACACTCTGGCGAGGAGTGATAAAAAAATGATCTAACACATTGAAAGGAAACGAAATATAGTTCTTGCGCAACCCTCGTTTTTTACTTCCATGAGTCGATTGCACTCACATTTAGTTGAGTGCCGTCATGCCTGGGTACAAATTTCACATCCCAGCCCGCCCCTTCTCCATCTATCATGTCTGAAATGCGCTCCCTTTCCCTCCTCCTCGCCTCTCTCCCCGCCCTCCTTGCCGCCCCTCCCCTGACTTCCGACTCCCTCTTCGACTGGCGCACCCCCGCCTCCCCCCAAATCGCCCCCAACGGCCGCCACGTCGTCTACACCCTCGAAACCCCGGACCGCTTCGCCGATACGTTCCACTCCAACCTCTGGATCGCCTCTACCGATGGCAAAGACCACCGCCCCCTCACCAACGGCAAGTGGAAGGATCTCCTCCCCCGCTGGTCCCCCGATGGCTCCAAACTCGCCTACCTCTCCACCCGCGCCGGCAAGCCGCAAATCTTCGTCCGCTGGATGGACACCGGCGCCGAAGCCAAAATCACCGACCTCGAAAACGCCCCGTCAGCCCTCACCTGGTCTCCCGACGGCGAATGGCTGGCCTTCCTCTCCCGCGTCCCCGCCAAACCAGCCTGGACGATCAACATGCCCAAAGCCCCCACCGGCGCCACCTGGGCCGAACCACCCGTCGTTGAAACCCGCCTCAAATGGCGCGCCGATGGCATCGGCGGCATCGGCCAGCGGCCCCTCGGGTTCGCCCACGTTTTCGTCGTCCCCGTCACCGGCGGCGCCCCCCGGCAAATCACGACAGGCGACTACGACCACGGCGGCGAGCCCACCTGGACCCCCGACGGCAAAAGCATCCTAGTCCACGCCGCCCGCCGCCCCGATGCCGACACCACTCTCTACGGCGAAGACATCTGGCGCTTCCCAGTAGACGGCGGAACGCCGCTGCAACTCACCAAAATCGACGGCACCGAAACCAGCCCCATCATCTCCCCCGACGGCAAATACATCGCCTTCACCGGCTTCGCCGACAAAGGCAACTCCTCTCACAACACCAATCTCTATGTAATGAATG
>CAMATG010000780.1 GCA_945860645.1 Candidatus Sulfopaludibacter sp. SbA3
CACCTCAAAATGCCGCAACGCCGCGTCAAACCACGCCGCATCCCCCGACAGCTTTCCCGCCTTCGCCAACAATGGGCAAACCATAAAAACCGAATCACTCATCTCGTTATGCAGCGGGTTCTCCCGCGCCATCCGCGCCGCCGCCATCACCCGGTCCCGCGCCCGCGTGTCCCCCGTCTTTTCAAACCAAGCCGCCAACGTCAAATGCCCCGAATAGTGGCTCGCCGTCGGCTTGGCTAAGGAATCAATCCGCCCATCCAAAAACGGCTCCAACACCGGACGAACTCCCTCAATCTGCCCCGCCCGAATCCGCCCCCACACGCTGAAACTCAGCGTATAAACCATCTCCTTCAACTCCTGCCCATACTGCCCGGCCAACTGTCCCATCCACTCCCGAGGCGCCCGCGCCAACCGCGCCTTCTGCTCCGTCCGCCGCTCCGCCAGCCCAGCCGCCGCAATCAATCCATGGTCCTCCCCGCCTGCCGCCACAATCGCCCGCGGCGCCTCAATCAATACCCGCCGCCACACCCGGTGCGCCGCGGCATTCTCGCGATACGCTTTGCCGGAAGGAGGAAACGAATAAGGCCCTCCGCTCCGTAAATCCACCGCCATCGCCTTCTCCGCGCCCCACGCCGCCGCCATCGTGGGCGCCATCCAAATCGCTCTCCGGGTAATCATGGTGTCTGCGATTGTGTCATATTCCGCCTTAACGTTCTTAACGTCCCTTTTACCGGAAAATTGCAGTATCTTGCCGACATGCCGGGTAATGTGTAAGTAGCCACCCAAGTAGCCATGAATCTGGAGAATCTCAAAACCCGCGCCCTCCGCTCCTGGGCCACCGTCGGCCTCCTCGCCCTGCTCTGCCTCGTCCTCGCCGCACTGCAATTTGTCTGGATCGGCGAACTCTCCCGCGGCGAACGCACCCGCCTCCAGGACGGCCTCCAGAGCTCCCTCCAACGCCTCTCCCGCGACTTCAACGAAGACCTCTCCACCGCCGTCGCCGCCCTCCGACCGCCCGCCGCGCTGATCGAAGAGTCCGGCCGCGAAGCCGCCTACGCCCAACAGTTTCTCCGCTGGCGCGACGCCACCAACCACGCCGCCCTCTTCCGCAAAGTCGCCCTCGCCGTCCCCAAAGGCGAAGAAGTCTCCCTCCTCCAATTCGACGAAGCCAAGGAAACTTTCCTCCCCGCCGAATGGCCCAAAGACTGGAATACCCTCCACGACTCCCTCGTCCAGCGCCTCACCGAACGTCGCGGCGGTCCGAACTTCTCCACCCGCGCCACCATCCTCGAAATCCCCCGCTTCTCCGCCCGCGGCGATGGCCCCGGCGGCGAACAGGAATGGCTCATCCTCGACGTCGATCCCGATTACGTCCACACCACCTGGCTCCCTCAACTCATCTCCCGCCACATCGGCACCGGCATCCCCTTAAGATTCCGCGTCGTCGACCGCTTCGACCCAACCAAACTCCTCTTCCAGTCCAATAACGATCCCGACTTCAAACCCGAAGCCTCCGTCGGCCTCCTCGAATACAACCGCTTCGAACCCGGCCGCGGCGGCGGCCCCCCAAGAGGCGAGAGAGGCGAAAAAGGCGACCGCGCCAAACGCGGCCCTGGCCCCAATCCCTTCTTCCGCAAAGGCGGCCCGCCCCAGGACTTCAACCGCGGCCGCTGGCAACTCGATGTCCGCTACGCCGAAGGATCACTCGATTCGATCGTCAATCGCATCCGCTGGCGCAACCTCGGTATCTCCGCCGCCATCCTCGCCCTCATGCTCCTCACCGCCGTCATGCTCGTCCGCTTCTCCCGGCAGCAGCAACACCTGGCCGAACTGCAGATGAACTTCGTCGCCGGCGTCTCCCACGAACTCCGTACCCCGCTCACCGTCATCCGCACCGCCGCCTACAACCTCCGAGGCCGCGTGGCCGCCAACCCAGCCCAGGTCGAACGCTACGGCACCCTCATCCAAGACGAAAGCGAGAAGCTAACGGCCTTGGTCGAACAAGTCCTCCGCTTCTCCAGCGCCCGCGCCGGCCACGCCGTCGGCGAAAAAGCCCCCGTCGCCGTCGAAGGCGTCATCGAAGAGGCCCTCCACTCCCGCCGCCTCGACGCCCCCGGTGCCAAAATCAACATCGCCAAGGATCTCGAAAACGGCCTCCCCCTCGTCATGGCCGACGAGTTAGCCCTCAAACACGCCATCCAAAACCTGCTCGATAACGCCGTCAAATACGGCACCGAAAACAGCGACTGGATCGGCGTCGCCGCTCGTAAAATTACCGACGCCAACGGCGACACGGTCGAAGTCCGCATCTCAGACCGCGGCCCCGGCATCCCCAAAGAAGAACAGGCCGAAATCTTCACCCCCTTCTTCCGCGGCCGCCGTGCCCAACTCGACCAAATCCACGGCACCGGCCTCGGCCTGAACCTCGTCAAGAAGATCATCGAGGCCCACGGCGGCACCATTCGCGTCGAAAGCGAACCCGGCAACGGCACCTCGTTCATACTAAGAATTCCGGCTGCGCCGGCGGAGCTACAGGATGAATTCGCGAATACTGCTGGTTGAGGACGAACCCGGCCTCGTCATGACCGTCTCGGACCTGCTCATGAACGAAGGCTACGATGTCGACAGCGCCATGGACGGCGAAGCCGGCCTCCTCAAGGCCACGACGGAACAGTACGACCTCATCATCCTCGACGTCATGATGCCCAAACGCAACGGCCTCGACGTCTGCCGCGACCTTCGCCAGCGCGGCTACGACACCGCCATCCTCATGCTGACAGCCAAGACCCAGGTCCACGACCGCGTCGTCGGCCTGAAGCTCGGCGCCGACGACTATCTCAACAAACCCTTCGACCCGTCCGAGCTATTAGCCCGCGTCGAAGCCCTCCTCCGCCGCGTGAAGAAGGAAGGCCGCACGCAAGTCCGCACGTTCGAATTCGACGACGTGCAAATCGATTTCGAAAGCGGCCAGGTCACCCGCGCCGGCGTCCCGGTCCCGATGGCGGCGAAAGAGCTCCAGCTCCTCCGCTACCTGGTCGACCGCCGAGGCAAAGTAGTAACCCGCGAAGAGCTGCTCCAAAACGTGTGGGAATACCAAAGCGAAGTGAGCTCAAGGACAATCGACGTCCACGTCGCCTGGCTCCGCCAAAAGCTGGAAGAAAACCAGCAAACCCCGAAACACATCCACACCATCCGCGGCAAAGGCTACCGCTTCGCCTAAGCCAATTCCTCTCCAGAAACCACACTCCGGACCCAGTGAATAGACGGGGTGTGGCTCTGGAGGTATCCAGGTTGAAGGCACTATGCAGGTACAAGTTGAAACCCCTGTTGAGCGGCCTGCTTGGCGAGGGCTTTGATCTTACGCTGGCAAC
>CAMATG010000781.1 GCA_945860645.1 Candidatus Sulfopaludibacter sp. SbA3
GGCGGTGTGGAAGGTGCGGAGCTGTTTGTCGGCGGGCTCATCGGGCTTGGTGGCGGCGCGCCAGGCGGTGATGGCGGCGCGGGCGTTGTCGATGGACTGTTGGGATTCGCGGGCGAGGCGGGCGTAGCGCTCGAAGGCGGTGTAGCGGACGCCTGTGCCGGCTCCTTCGCTGTAGGCACCGGTGACGCCTTGCGCTTCGCGGGCGACGGATTCGCGGACTTTGTTGAGGTACGGGTCGCTATCGGCGGCGCGGGAGATGTGGCCGTGGGTCTTTTCGGCCTGCGTCATTTCCTCGAGGGCGAGGGTGTGTTTGCGGGCTTCGGCGGAGGCCGAGGCGAGGGTGGCGTCGGCTTTGGCGGCGGTTTCGGAGAGCTTGTCGTAGAGCTGGCGGCGGACGATGCCGGGGCGTTCGCGTTCGGAGAACCAGCGGTAGAGGCTGACGTAGGAGAAGGCGACGGAGACGAGGGCGGTGATGCCGTAGACGACGATCAGTTGGGTGCGGCGGGCCTTGCTGAAGCCGATGAGCCAGGCGACGAAGAGGAGGGCGGATTGGACGCCAACGGAGGCCAGGAGGGCGAACCACTTGGAGAGGTAGAGGGACATGCCTTCGAAGGTCGTGTACCAGGAGACGATGGCGAGCATGGCGCTGGCGGCGAAGAGGCCATTGACGAGCGGGGACGCATTGGTTTGCGTCTGGTTGGGCAGCATATGGGTGGGTGGAGACTCCCCTCTCGTGGGGTAGGTACGAGAACGGTGGGGGGATAGTTCCGTTTTGTTTGGTTTGCTTCCCTCCTGCGTCTTGCTTCCTACTTCTTGCTTCCCAATTCCGGGGTGCCTGGCACCCACCTTCGCCCTTCGGGCTTCGGCCGGCAAGCACGGGGAGAGAGTTTTGGTCGGGGAGGTTGCATCGGACGAGCCCGATGCCAGGCACCGGAAGGGCCTTCGCGCGGGGGTGGTTATCGTTACTCCCCTCCTCTTTTAGCCTTGCCAGTGGGGGTTGGGGATGTCCTTCTGCACGCGGGGGGCGGTGCGGGCGGTCTTGCAGATCTCTTCCATCTTCTTCAGGATGGCGGGGAACTTGGCGGCGACGTTGGTCTTTTCGGCGATGTCCTTGGCGAGGTCGTAGAGTTCCAGGGGGGCGCCGGGCTTGGGGCGGACCGCTTTCCAGTTGCCCATGCGGACGGCTTGCATGGGGACTTCGTCGGCGAAGGTGCCGTCGGCTTTGTTGTACTTGGGGAGTTCCCAGTAGAGGTAGTCGTGCTTCTTTTGGGTGCCTTTACCCAGGAGCGTGGGGAGCACGGAGATGCCATCGAGGCCGGCGGGGATGGGGGCGCCGGCGAGGTCGGCGAAGGTCGGGAAGATATCGGCGAAATACCAGGGCAGGTTGCTGACGGTGCCTGGTTTGATGCGGCCTTTCCATCTGGCGATCATTGGCGTGCGGATGCCGCCTTCGTACATGTTCGTCTTGTGGCCGCGGAAGGGGCCGGCCGATTGGAAGTAGCCCTTGTCGTTCCAGATGGGGGTGGCGGTGCCGTTATCGCTGCAGAAGAAGACGATGGTGTTGTCGTCGAGGGCGAGATCCTTCATGGTGTCGAGCAGCTGGCCGACGTAGCGATCGATGCGGGAGACCATGCCGGCATACGCGGTGCGAGGCTTGTTCTGGTGGGCGTAATGATTGCGGGGGTCGTGGTAGGGACCGTCCTCGACGATGGTCTTGTCGTAGGGCTGCATGGAGTCCGAAGGGACGAGCAGTTCCAAGTGGGGGATGGTGAGGGGGAGATAGAGGAAGAACGGCTTCTTCTTCATCTTGCCCTCGTGGAGAAAGCCGACGGCCTGGCGGGCGATCAGATCATTGCCGTAGACGTCCTTATAGCCGCCGTTGTTGTCACGGAAGGGGACGACTTCGTCGTTGGCGTAGAGGAAGCCGGGGTACTGGGAGTGGGGGTGGATTTGGTGGAGGAAGCCGTAGAAGGTGTCGAAGCCTTGCTTCCAGGGAACGCCGTCGGAGCCGATATCGCCGAGGCCCCACTTGCCGAAGCCTGCGGTGAGGTAGCCCGCTTTTTGGAGGACTTCGGCGACGGTCACGTCTTCGGCGAGGAGGGGAACGCCGCCGGTGTTGGCGCGGACGGAGGTGTGGCCTGTGTGCTTGCCGGTCATGAGGACGGAGCGGGAGGGGGCGCAGACGGTGCAGCCCGCGTAGACGTCGGTGAATCGAAGGCCTTCGGCGGCGAGGCGGTCTATGTTGGGGGTTTGGATGTGCTTCTGGCCGTAGCAGCCGAGGTCGCCGTAGCCGAGGTCGTCGGCCATGATGAAGACGATGTTGGGCGGGGGCGCGGCCTGGGCGTGGAGGGTGGCGGCGCCGGCGGCGGCGAGGCGGAGGAACTGGCGGCGGGAGGCTTGGGTGGGCACTTCCGAATTGTACTAATAGCGTTAGTAGCGGGGTACGGTGTTGTCGATTTCGGTGCTCCAGCGATCGATGCCGCCGGTCATGCTCTGGCAGTTTTCGACGCCGTTTTTGCGGAGCCAGTGGACGACGTTGAGGCTGCGGACGCCGTGGTGGCAGTAGACGACGAGTGGGGTGGAGTCGGCCTGTTTGTCGAGTTCCTGGAGCCGGGAAGGGACCGTGCCCATGGGGACGAGGTTGGCGCCTTCGATGCGGCAGATCTGCCATTCCATGTCTTCGCGGACGTCGATGAGGCAAATGTCCTCACCGGCTTTGCGGCGGTCTTCGACTTCGCGGACGGTGAGTTCGTAGGGGAGTTCCTGATCGGCCATGGGTCCTTTCATTGTAGGGGGTTGGGAAAGGGACTAGAATAGCGGCGAGGGCTTTCCATGGCGCGGTCATACTGGATGGTGTTTTTTGTTGGCGGGTGTTTGCTGCAGGCGCAGTATCCGCCGGGACAGTATCCGCCGGGGGGCCAATATCCGCAGGGCGGACAGTACCCGCCCGGGCAGTACCCGCAGGGCGGGCAGTATCCTCCCGGGCAGTATCCGCAGGGCGGCGGGACGGGGTTGCCGATACCGCGGATCAAGTTGCCGGGGCGGAAGCCGAAAGATCCGGATGCGGCGAAGAAGGACGCGAAGTCCAAGAGCGAGATCACGGTGAAGTTGCAGTCCGTGGATGGGACGTTGGGGAAGCTGTCGGAAAAGGCGCTGGTTTTGAATACCCCGGAGAAGGGGGCGCGGACGTTCCGGTTGTTGGCGAAGACGCAGTTCCTGGATAAAGAGGGTGAGTCGATGCGGGATTCGCTGTTGAAGCCCGGGGACCGGTTGCAGGTGTCGTTTAACCCCGACGATGAAGAGACGGCGTTGCGGGTGACGTTGACGCGGGCGGGTACGGAAGAAGAACGGTCGGCGGCGGCCAAGGAC
>CAMATG010000782.1 GCA_945860645.1 Candidatus Sulfopaludibacter sp. SbA3
CTTGTTCTTCACAATCCTCGCCGCAATGCCGGCGTTTCCTCACACAATCACATTCGATGACAGTGTCCCGCATCTGAGCCAGGTGATTAATCTGCGACTCGATGGGGCCCCGGTTGACTTGAATGCCGGCCAGATTGGTGTCCGTTTCGACGGGACCATCCCGGCCGTCCTCTATTGCGCAGACCCACTGACATGGCTCGCACTGGGTCCAACGGCGGTTACGCCGATTTTGGAAACCAGTTTCGTCAATGGCCCGCGTCTGGCCTGGCTCTACAACACGTACAATCCGACGTTGACAGAAGGATGGGAAGCCGCTGCGCTGCAACTGGCCATCTGGGAAGTCATTCTGGATAACAACAGCGACGACCTGAGTGCCGGCCGCGCGCGCAAGACGGATGATACCGACAGCCGCGTGGTGACGCTGGCAGACACGATGCTCGCGGCGAGCGCGGGCCAGACGTCGAGCGGAGTCACCTTTTGGGTGCCCGATAGCGGACCGTCGACGAGTCAGACGCTGTTCGCCGCCTCGATCCAGTATTTTCCGGCACCCGAGCCGTTGAACGGCCTAATGTGCGGCGCCGGGCTGCTCATGATTGGAGCGCTGCGCCTCCGGGCCAGATAGGTTACCGAGTTTGTTCGTTGTTTTCCTCCGAAGGTAGTAAAACTCAAGCCGCCGGTTTCAGCCGGCGGCCTTTTTTTGAACGCTACAGCTTTTTGGCTGACCCCAGGTAGAGGGCGTTCAGGAGGAGCTTGAACGTGCCGAAGGGCTGACCGCGGTGTTGGACGCGGAAGCCGTACATCACTACGCGGCCCTTGCCGTGCGTGGCTTCGACCAGGATGCTCTTGCCGAGTACCGACCGTTCGCCGCTGAGCCAGCCGCTGGCCAGGAGGTCGCGGCGGGCGAAGTTGGCGACCGACTTGGCTGTTGGGCCTGTCACGTCCATGACGGGGCCGCCGTTCGAGAAGACCACCGCGTCCTTGGGCATGCCGAAGGCGAGGGGGTTCGTCGTATCCACGGTGGCGCGGAGGAGGGAGCCGGGGGAGTAGAAACCAGTCTCCGAGCCGCGGGCGGCGTTGCGGACCGGCAGGGCCAGGAACTGCATGGGAAGTTCGGATGCCGTCGACAGGGTCACTAGAGTGCCGCCTTCGCGGACGAACGAGTCGAGCGCGGCGACGCCTTGCGCGCCGATGCCGCCGACGTATTCGGGACGCGGGCGGGGACGACCGCGGTTGGGGTTCGAGCCTTCGCCTTCTTCCCCGCCGCCGCCGTTGTCACGGAGGCCGTGGAGGATGGAATCGGTCGACTGCTGGGCGAACAAGATAGTATCGAAGCGGTCCTTGAGGCCGGCCTTCTGGAAGTCGGCGTTGTGGATGAGGGTGTAGGGCACCTTGAACTCGTCGAGGAGCCACTGGGTCCAGCCGAGATCCATGTTGCCGGTGTAGGGTTCGTAGACGGCGATGCGGGGCTTGTTGAGCTGCCAGGCGTAGCCGGAGGTGACCAGCTTGCCGTCGGCGCTCCAGCCGACCTTTTCACCGTTGCCGAGCATCTTGGCGAGTTGGAGGTAGGAGGAGTTGTCCTTGCTATCCAGACGCCATTGGGCGGATGGCACCGCGCCGGTGGGGGCGAGGGAAGAGGTATCGAAGCGGTCGTTGATGCGTTCGACGCGGACGCCCATTTGCATGGGGAGGGTCCAGCCGGCGACGTCGTAGGGACGCTTGGTGGGGCCGGTGGTGCCGGTGCGGAGCTCGGGGTAGGATTGGGGCTCCATGAGGTCGACGAGGTAGCTGCGGAAGGCCTGGCCGGCGAGCATGACGTAGCTGCCGGCGGGGTAGGACTTGTCACCCATGCGGATTTCGGACGTGGCCTTTTTGACTTCGACGCCGCCGAGTTGGAGGCGGCGGAGCATTTCGTTGGCGGTCCAGGGATCCCACTGATCGGGGGGGACGATGTAGGCGAAGGGCTTGGCGGTGTCGGCCATTGATATGTTTTTGGTGGCCAGGTCCCAGGCCTTGTAAATCCAATGATCGGGCATGGAGGCGGCGAGGTTGAGGATGGCCATGTCGGCGGTGAGCATGTACTCGATGGCGTCGCGGGCAGTCCAACGGCCGCCCATCCAGGGGGAGTAGAAGATGGTGGGCTGTTTGGTGGGGATGCCGTTGGGGAAGCGTTCGGGGAGGTCGCTCAACTTGTAGTCGCGCGGGGTGGCGTAGGGCTGCATGGCGGTTTCGGTGAGGATGCCGTGCATGTTGTGAAAGGCGGGCGTGGAGCGGAGGCCGCCGTTCCACCAGCCGTCGAAGCCGTAGTAGGAGAGCACGCCGCCTTTGCCTTCGCGGGCGAAGCGTTCGCGCATGGCGCTACCGATCAGATTGATGCCTTCCATGACAGGAGCGGGGATGGACGGGTTGAGCGGTTCGGCGTAGGGGGGCACGAAGATGCGGGCCGGGAAGGCGGGCGCCTGGTGCTGGTTGTACATGATCTGGGGGTACCATTCCTGGAAGAGAAGCTTGCCGGTGTGGCGGGTTTCTTCGAGGTTGAACATGAACCAGTCGCGGTTGTTATCGTGGCCAGAGTACTTCTGGTAGAGCTCCGGGAGGGCGGATTCTTCGTAGGGCGTGCCGAGGTTCTTGCGATACCAGTGGGCGATCAAGTCCTGGCCGTCGGGGTTGGTGACGGGGACGTGAACGAGGATGACTTTGTCGCGGATCTTGCGGATTTCGTCCGTTTCGTCGCTGACCATGCGGTAAGCGAGTTCGGGGGAGCCTTGGGGGCAGGCGGCTTCGGAGGAGTGCATGCCGGCGTCGATCCAGACGAAGACTTTGCCCTCCTTGGAGATTTTGGTGGCTTCGTCCTTGGTGGCGAGGCCGAGGGCCATGCGGCGGTTCCACTCCTTGTACTTGTCGAGTTGGCGGATGTTTTCCTCCGAACTGATGAGGGCAACGTACATGGGTTTGCCGGTAGAGGTTTTGCCGTACTGAACCAGTTTGAGGCGGGGCGAGGCCTTTTCGAGCTTCTGGTAGTAGGTGATGATGTCGTTGTAGTCGGCGAGCTTGTAATCGGTACCGGGACGGTAGCCGAGGTGCTCGGTGGGGGTGGGTACGGCAGCCGCTAACGGGGAGACTGCGAGTAGCGCAAGGAAACAGAGGTGCCGGAGGGACATGAGACAATGCTACTATGACCCCTGTTTCGCAGAGGCCGTTTCGCGTTGGATTGGTGCAGACAGCCTGCTCCGTCGACCCGGCTGAGAATTTAGAAAAAGCTGTTGGGAAGATCCGGGAGGCGGCCGCGGCCGGGGCCCAGATCATCTGTTTGCAGGAGCTGTTCCGATCGCAGTATTTCTGCCGGAAGGAAGACGCGGACCTGTT
>CAMATG010000783.1 GCA_945860645.1 Candidatus Sulfopaludibacter sp. SbA3
GGAGATTCAGCTGGAGTTGGAGCGGGAGCAGACCGGGAGCGATAACTCGCTGGACGATTAGTGATACGATCCTCCTGCATGCGCGCATTGTTTGTTGTTCCTCTTCTGATCCTGGCCGGCTGTGCCGAAAAAGCTGCACCGCCCGTGGCGGTCGCCGCGGAGCCGGAAGCGACGGTCGCGACTTCGGTGGCTTTCACCGAGGGGCCGGCGCAGGGGCCGGACGGGATGGTCTATTTCACCGACGTCGCCAACAATCGGATCCTGCGATTCAACCCGCAATCGAAAAAGCACGAGGTATTCCGGGCTGATTCCAACCGTGCCAATGGACTGCTGTTCGATCCGCAGGGCCGGTTGATCGCCTGCGAAGGGTCCGACGGGGAACGGAACAAGCCGCGGGTGACGCGCACCGATCTGAAGACGGGCGCCGTGGAGGAGATTGCCACCCAGTTCGAAGGGAAGCTGTTCAATGCGCCGAACGATGTGACGGTGGATTCCAAGGGCCGGCTGTACTTTACGGATCCGGCGCCGGATTCTACTTCGCCCGCGACGAAGGCGTCCGGAACTACGGGCAAACCTGGCGTCTACCGGATCGATCCCGATGGGAAGATCACTCGTTTGTTGACTGACCCGGAAACGGAGTGGCCGAACGGCTTGGTGATTTCGCCTGACGATAAGACCTTTTATCTGATCGAGGCGAATAAGGTGGACGGCGGGACGCGCGCCATTCGTGCGTTTGACTTATCGCCGGAGGGGACGCTTACCAATCGGCGTGTTCATTACAACTTTTACCCAGGCCGCAGTGCCGATGGCATGACGATCGATACGGAAGGCAATATTTATGCGGCCGCGGGGCTGCATCGCTTGCGCGGAACGAAGGAGACACTCGACACGAAATGCGGTGTCCATGTCATTTCGCCGCAAGGGAAGTTACTGCGTTTTATTCCTATTCCGGAAGATACAATTACGAACACGGCGTTTGGCGGGCCGGATAATAAAACACTGTATGTCACCGCCGGCAAGACGCTCTTCCAGATCCCGAACGCGGTTGCGGGGATGAATCGCTAACCGCTACAGCGCGGCGTCCCCGCGCTCATCGTTGCGGATCCGGATGGCATCGCCGACGTCGTAGACGAAGATTTTGCCGTCGCCAATTTTGCCGGTGCGCGCTGCCTTGATGATGGCCTGGATGACCTCTTCGGCCCGGGCGCTGCTGACGATCATTTCCAGCTTCACTTTGGGGATCAGGTCCACCTGGTATTCGCGTCCACGATAGACCTCCAGATGGCCCTTCTGCCGTCCGTGGCCGCGCACTTCGGTGGCCGTCATGCCGTCGACATGGATCGCCTTCAGCGCCTCCTTCACGTGTTCGAGTTTGAATGGTTGGATGATGGCTTCGATTTTCTTCATAACGGACTCAGGCATCCAGATTGTATCCTTCTTCGCCGTGGATCACCAGATCCATCCCCTGTACTTCCTCACGCGTTTCCATTCGTAAGCCACCGGTAATCGCGGCGGTCAGTTTCAGCGCGATCCAACTGCCCACGACCGCGAAGGCCACTCCGACGGCGACCCCGATGCATTGCGCCCCGATCTGCGCCATTCGCCCGTCGGCGAGTTTGACGGCGTCGTTGTAGGCGCTGGTTGCCAGGACCCCCGTAAGCGTAGCCCCGATGATGCCACCCACGCCGTGCACGCCGAAGGCGTCCAGTGTGTCATCGTAGCCCCATTTCTGTTTCACCACGACCACCATGTAGAAGCAAACGAAGCCGCCCGCCAGGCCAAAGATCGCCCCTGAGAAGGGCGCGACAAAGCCCGCCCCCTGTGTGACGGTCGCCAGGCCCGCTACGGCGCCGGAGATGGCGCCCAAGGCGCTGGGACGACCGTTGTGCCACTGTTCGGCGATCAGCCAGGCGATGGCGCCCGCCGCGGCGCCGAGGTGCGTCGTCACGAAGGCAACCGACGCGAGCGATGACGCTGCCAGCGCGCTGCCGGCGTTGAACCCAAACCAGCCCACCCAGAGCAGGCAGGCGCCGATGAAGCTGAGCACCAGGCTGTGCGGCTTCATCGGGTCGTGCGGGTAGCCGCGCCGCGGACCGATCACCAATGCGCAGATTAGCGCCGAGATTCCCGTTGTAATGTGGACAACGGTGCCGCCGGCGAAATCGAGGACGGGCACCGCTCCGCCCATAAATGCATTGAGGTAGCCACCTTTTCCCCAAACCATGTGCGCGACTGGAAAGTAGACCAGAAACGCCCAGATGATTGAATAAACCAGCAGGGAACTGAACTTCATCCGTTCGGCGAAAGCCCCCGTGATCAGCGCCGGGGAGATGACGGCGAACATCATCTGGTAGACCATGAAGGTGAGGTGCGGAATGGTGGGGGCGTAGTCGGTGTTGGGGGCGGTGCCGACGTTGTTGAGCATGACGAAATCCAGCCCGCCCAGGAACGGCGTGCCGGGGGCGAAGACGAGGCTGTAGCCGATGGCCGCCCATAGCAGCGTCATGACGGCCATCATGATGAAACTCTGCATCATGGTGCCCAGCACGTTTTTCTTCCGCACCAGACCGCAGTAGAAGAGCGCTAGGCCGGGGCCGGTCATCATCAGGACGAGCGCGGCGGACGTTAGCATCCAAGCGTTGTCTCCGGCGGATTGCGAGGCGGCCACGGCTGCCTTCAGTTTCTGTAGTTCAGAGTCCAGCGCAGCAGTGGATTGCGCGTGCGCGAAGGGGGCGGCCAACAGCGTGGCGGCCGCGAGACGGGGCCAATTCATGGAAAGTTGATCCTCAGACAAGGAGTGAAGGAGCAGCCAAACGCGGGCTGGCTCGACCAACTATGGTGCAACGGACTGGCGACTCGTCGCTGATGGTTTTTTCTATGAGGCCGATCAAAAAGACTGATTGGCGGCTAATCCGTGAGCGATTCTTCCAGAATCCGCGAGAGGGTGCGGTGTTTGGTCTCGGCGCTGCGCAACTCATCGGCCAGGTGCATACAGGCCAGAACGGCAATGCGCGAGGCGTCCGTATTGGTGCCTCGCGCAATGTTGCTCATGAGTTCGTCGACGCGGTGCGCGAGATCCTCCACATCACTCTCTTTACCCGTGGTAACCAGGGAATAGGACTGATTGAAGATGGTGACGCGGACGGTCTTTTTCTCGAGCGAAGCTTCGTTAGCCATAGGATGGCCTGACTAACTGGCGCTCAACAGATCCATCTGACCCAACAATTTCTCGATGCGGGCCTTTACCTGTTTACGTTCCGACTGGAGAACCTCCAGTTCAGAAGCCGCCCTTCCGGCGTTGGCTTTGAAGGCGGCGAGGGCCTCCTCGGCATCGTTGCGAGCCGCGGCTGCC
>CAMATG010000784.1 GCA_945860645.1 Candidatus Sulfopaludibacter sp. SbA3
GATCTCGACGCGCTCCCCGAATCCCACCGGACCTGCACCTATCGCGTCGTCCAGGAAGCGCTCACCAACTGCGCCCGCCACGCCCAGGCGCGCCGCATCGACGTCGCGCTCCACGGCACCCCCGGCCAGCTCCGCCTGCAGATCAAGGACGATGGCGTCGGCATGCCAGCCCGCCCGCTGGCCGCTCCGGGGCTCGGCCTGTTCGGCATCGAAGAGCGCGTCCGCGAACTCGGCGGCCGCCTGCAGCTGTACTCCCAGCCCGGTCAGGGCACGTCACTGAAGATTGAGATGCCGATACCTGTATGCGTATAGTTCTTGCCGATGACCACGGAATCGTCCGCCGCGGCCTGCGCTCGCTGCTCGAAGGGGAGCCGGGCGTGGAAGTGGTCGGCGAAGCCGCCAACGGCCGCGAGGCGTTGAAGCTGCTCGAAACCACCAAGCCCGACATGGCCATCCTCGACGTGGCCATGCCGATGCTGAATGGCATCGAAGTGACCGCGCAGGCCATGAAGGCCTTCCCCGATCTGCGCGTGATCATCCTCAGCATGTACGCCGACGAAGCCTACATCGTCCGCGCGCTGACCGCCGGCGCCCGGGCGTATCTGTTGAAGGAGGCGACCGAGGACGATCTGTTGCCCGCCGTCCGCGCGGTGGCGATCGGCCGGAGTTTCTTCAGCCCGGCCATCAGCACGATTCTGCTGGCCGATTATGTCCGCCACCTGAAACAGCGCGGGTTGGAAGACTCCTACGACGTACTGAGCGACCGGGAAAAGGAGGTGCTGCAACTGCTGGCGGAAGGCAAATCGAACAAGGAAGCGGCCGCCGTTTTGCACATCAGCCTGTCGACGGTGGAAAGCCACCGGCTGAAACTGATGCAGAAACTGGGGCTGCACAACACCGCCGAAATCGTGCTTTATGCTGTTCGGAAGGGCATCATCTGCTAGCTTGGTAGAGCGGATGATTTCCTTTTCCAACATCAATAAACAGTACGGAAAACAGCTTGTTTTCGTGGATGCTTCGTTCCAGTTGAACCCGGGCGAGAAGGTGGGGCTTGTCGGACCGAACGGCGCCGGTAAGACCACGCTCTTCCGGATGGTGGTCGGCGAGGAGGCTCCCGACGACGGCGACGTGTCGGTGCCGAAGAAAACCACGGTCGGCTACTTCCGTCAGGACGTGGAGGAGATGTCGGGCCGCACGGTGCTGGACGAAGCCATCGCCGGCAGCGGCCGCGTGGGCGATCTGCACCACGAATTGGAATCCCTGCAGAACGCGCTCGAAGATCCCGCCCGGTTCGACGAGATGGACAAGATCCTGGAACGCTTCGGCCACGTCCAGGAGGAGTACGAGCATCTGGACGGCTACTCGCTGGAGGCGCAGGCGCGGGAAGTGCTGCACGGCCTGGGGTTTCCGGACGTGCAGATTGATGGCGACGTGGGCGCGCTGTCCGGCGGTTGGAAGATGCGCGTGGCGCTGGCGCGCGTGCTGCTCGGCCGGCCCGATGTGCTGCTGATGGACGAACCGACGAACCACTTGGATTTGGAATCGATCATCTGGTTGGAACAGTTTTTGCGCGACTACAAAGGCGCGCTGCTGATGACGTCGCACGACCGGGAGTTCATGAACCGCCTGGTGTCGAAGATCGCCGAGATCGACGCGGGCGAAATCATTTCGTATTCGGGGAACTACGATTTTTACGAGCGCGAGCGCGCCATTCGCGAAACCAATCAGCAGGCGGCTTTCGCGCGGCAGCAGGCGATGCTGGCGAAAGAACAGCGGTTTATCGATCGGTTCCGGACCCACGCCGCCAAGGCCGCGCAGGTGCAGAGCCGCATCAAGGCGCTGGACAAAGTGGAAAAGATCGAGCTGCCGAAGCGGCGCGTCGTGGTGCAGTTTGACTTCAAGGCGCCGTCGCGGTCGGGCGATCAGGTTGTGGTGATGGAAGACCTAAAGAAGGCCTACGGCAGCCGGGTGATCTACGATGGGTTCAGCCTGACGGTGCGCCGCGGCGAGCGGTGGGCGGTGATGGGCCGGAATGGCGCGGGCAAGAGCACGTTGCTGAAGATGATCGCTGGCGCCACCGATCCCGATTCGGGCACGGTGCGGCTGGGCGCGAGCTTGAACATGGGCTACTTCGCGCAGCAATCGCTGGACGTGCTGGCGGCGGATTTAACGGTGTTGGAACAGTTGCAGCGCGATTTCCCGACGGACAGTTTGGGCTCGCTGCGCTCGCTGGCCGGGGCGTTCCAGTTTTCGGGTGAGGACGTGGACAAGCGGATCAAGATGCTGTCGGGCGGCGAGAAGTCGCGGCTGGCGATGGCGCGCATGCTGTTTAATCCGCCGAACTTCCTGGTGCTGGACGAGCCGACGAACCACCTCGATCTGGCGACGAAGGAAATGCTGGTGAGTGCGCTCAAGGACTTTGAGGGCACGATGATCTTCGTCTCGCACGACCGTATGTTCCTGCGCGGGCTGGGGACGCGCGTGTTGGAGCTGGGCGGGGAGAGCGGGACGGATAAAGAGCCGCGCGTGTATCTGGGACCGTACGAGGAGTACGTGCAGTCGTTGGGCCACGAGGCGCCGGGCATTTACGCGTAACTGAGATTTTCAGCGGAACCGCTTGGTTTCGCACGGACGCGCGTTCCTGGGCGAATCGGGAACGCGCGTGGGTCGCTGGGGCGCGAGGCGCGTGGCGCTTTCCTGTCGTTCGGATTTTCCGGGGAACCGCTTGGCTGCGCACGTCCGCGTGTTCCTGTGTGGATCGGGAACGCTTATGTATCCGGGACCGTGCGCGGCGCCGGGTAATTACGCGTAACTGGAGATTTCAGGGGAACCTTTTGGTTGGCCGCGCGTACTTGCTACGTGACCAATCTTCTGGCCGACCTTCGATTCGCGCTGCGCACACTGCGCCGGAGTCCGCTGTTTGCGACGGTGGCGATTCTATCGCTGGCGTTGGGGATTGGCGCGAACACCGCGATCTTCACGCTGCTTGATCAGGTGTTGTTGCGGAAGCTGCCGGTGAAAGATCCGGAGAGCCTGGTGATGCTGTACCAGCGCGGGGCGCACAACGGCAGCAACATGGGCGACCGGATGCAATCGTACCCGATCTATAAAGATTGGCAGACGAAGGCGGCGCCGCTGGCCGAGGTGTTGTGCCGGCGGCTGGTGAACACGTCGGTGAGCGTGGACAACCAGACCGAGCGGGTGGACGCGGAGATGGTTTCGGGGAACTTCTTCACGATGCTGGGTGTGGGCGCGGCGGCGGGGCGGGTGTTCAGTTCGGCGGAGGACGACCAGACGTACGCGGGGCATCCGGTGGCGGTGTTGAGCTACGACTACTGGGTGACGCGGTT
>CAMATG010000785.1 GCA_945860645.1 Candidatus Sulfopaludibacter sp. SbA3
TCCAAACCGAGCAATCCGGGTGTCCACCCGGCCCGCAACCACCCCAAGCCCCCAGATTTCCCTGGGTACCGGGTAACCGGGGAACTCCGTAAATTAGGATTTACCCCCACACGAGCCCCTCGAATTCCCCGAGAGCCGCGCTACCGGGAATCCCCGGCGCCCCCCGCCGCACCACGCCCGCACCCCCGGATTCCCCTGGGAGCCGTGCTACCGGAAATCCCCGTAATTTAGGATTTACCAGTAGAACCGCACCTTCACGCCAGCCGTACGTGGCTGGATCAGACGCGTCCCCACAAAGATCGACTGGAAATTATACAGCGCCGTCACGTTCCCAATATTCGTCAACTGGAAACTAACATCCCAAGTCTTCTTGTCCCCGCGATAATGATCATGCCCCACGCTCACATCCGCCACCGTCCGCGGCCGCACCCGCGCCGGATCCGTCGCCAAATTCACATACGGCAGCAGATCCGAATAATCCGGATCCTGCACCACATCCGCCGGGTCCGACGGATTCGAAACCAGCCCCGAATCGTACCGTACCGACAACGAAGCCCACCACGTTCGCTTATACGAATAATTCAATATCCCATGCACCCCCAACTTCTGGTCATGGTCAATAATGAACGGCCCCGCGCTCAACGAATCCACCGCGCTCGATCCCAAGAACAGCCCGCCCGAAAAGGGCGGCGTCACAATCGCCCGGAAATGAGTAAAGTTCATCGACCCCGAGAACCCGCCCACCGGCAAAAAGTTAAACCGCCCCTCCACACCATTAATCCGCGACTGCGCCAAAGTAATCGGGAAAATGATTCCCGTGTTCAGGAAGTTATCGTTATCCTGTAAGTCGGTCGCCCGCTTGTGATAGAAGGACCCGCTAAAACCCACGTGCCGCGTGATCCCCTGCTGCACACCCACTTCCATAAAGTCCTGTCGCTCCGGCTTCATGATAATCACCCCGCCCCCAAACGCCTCCCACACCGCGTCCGGTGCCAGCGCACCCGCCTTCGGTGAGCTCGACAGCAGCAAATTCTCATTCGGCGGCGTCTGATAGTTCCGGTTATACGACGCCCGGAACACCGTCCCCGTCTCCTTCACATGAAACGCCAAGCCCACCCGCGGCTGCAACTGCACGCCTTTCGCCAAAAACCTGTAGTGGTCATACCGCCAGCCCAACGACACCATCAGCCGCTTCCACTTAATCCGGTCCTGCACAAACCCCGAATGCAGCGCCCCCGTCAACTTATCGGCAAAAATGAACGGCCGCCCGCCCCGCGTCAAATCCACCTGCCGCAACCCCGGCAGATAGTCTTCCTTCAACGGATCATTGAAATCCTTATTCGTAATCGCAAACGAAAAGAACTCACTAATCGGCGTCCGCTGTAAGTCTGCCCCCATCCGCAAGTTATGAATCCCGCTCACCCGGTTATACCGCGCGGACAAATTAAAGGTCGACAAATGCCGCGCCTGGCTCGCCGTCACTGGCGTATCCCCCGGGCTCGCAAACAACTCCGCAATCGCCGTCCGGTAACTCGACGACACGTCAAACGTCGACCGCGCGTCGATCGTCCGCACCCACCCCGTCGACACCGAAAAATCCCGCATCTGCTGTCGCTGATCCTGCAAATTCGCATGTTGCGACCGCAAATTGGCAAGTTGAAAGTTACTCCGCCCCGCAATCAGATTCAGCCGAACCGTATCCCGCGCCGTCGGCTGATAATCAAACCGAGTAAACCCACGCTCCGAATTACCCCCGTTGTGTAAGTTGTCCAACGAAACCGCATCCAAATACCGATTCGACTTCAGCGTATTCACACTCGCGAAGTACCCGAACTTCGCCGTCCCGCCCTGCACCTGCGAAACTTGTGACAGCGTGTCAAATCCCGCCGCATACAACTGCGTCGACCCCATCGCCTTCCGCCCCGTCCCCATCCCCGTCCGCGTCGTAATATTGGCAACTCCGGAAACCTTGCTCCCATACTCCGCCGGCACGTCGCCCGTGAACAACTCAATCGTCTGCACAATCGTCGGGTCCACCGCGTTCGAAAACGCCCCCGTCAACTGGTCCGTAATCGCCATCCCGTCAATCACGTACGTCATCTGATTATGCGCCCCGCGCGGATGAATCGCCCCGTTCGCGTTCGCCGCAAACCCTGGAAAACTCAGCAAAACAGACTCAATCCCCCGCCCGCTCGCCTGCGACGGCAAGTGCGCGAAACTCGCCGCGTCCAACTCCGTTCGCGTCCCCGTCGCCTCCGTATCGATCGTCGCCCGTATCTCCGACGCCGTCACGTCAATCGCCGTCCCCTGCCCCGAAATCACCATCGAAACGTCCAACTTGAACGGCACATTCGACCGCAGCGAAACCGCCTGCTCCCGCACCGCGAACCCCGCCTTTTCCACCTTCAGCACATAGGTCTGAAACGGCACATTCACAAACTGAAAATGCCCGTCCTCCCCCGTCACTAACTGGTTCGAATACCCGGCAATGGCGTTCGTCAATCGAACAGTCGCCCCCGGAATCGCCGAACCAGCCGGGTCCAACACATCTCCCACCAACGTCGCCGTCGATTGCGCAAAAAGCGAACAGCCAAATAGGGCTACGCCCAATAGGGTAAAGCGAGTCATTCCAATCTCTCCTAAATGAAAACGAAGTTATCGTTGAGTTAGGAGAAAGAAGGCGGCGCGCGATCCCGCGCCGAAAGAACCAGCCCCGCAAACACCTCACACACCACCGGCGGCGCCCCGGCCTCAACCAAAAGCGCGACCGGCGCAACCAGCACCGCCGCCTCGGCCAGCGACACCAACTGATGCTCTAAGTGGTTAAACGAACAGCTGTTCGTCTTCCCCAGCGTATGCGTGTGCAACGGGGAAAACAGCGCCACACCAAAAAACAGCAGCAAAACCGCCAGCAATACCGCCACGCGCGCCCGGGTGGGCACGACGGCTCGGTCCATGCGTAAGATGCTGCCTGGCAAGGTACAGCATCAGTGTACCCTACCGCGAACGAAGCGCGAACAACAGCAGCACCGAAATGCCCACCAGCCACAGCGCCGCCGGTTCCGGCACACCCGTCTCCGGAACCGGTGGCGGAACAATACTCATCGCCCGCGTCGTCTGCATCGCCACCTCCGGCGTCAGCAGCACCGCCTGCTCCACCCCGTTCAGCCGCCCCGTCCCCACAATCTGCCCCCGGTCGTTCATCCCATACGCCGCCAGCAACTCCCACGCCGTCCCCGGCCCCAGCAACCCGTTCAAGTCGTACATCACCCCCGCGTCCCACAAAAACGCCGCCGTCCCCGCGCCCCCCGTCAAGTCAGCAATACCCACAACCTGACCCGAGGAAC
>CAMATG010000786.1 GCA_945860645.1 Candidatus Sulfopaludibacter sp. SbA3
CCCTCGAAGGCCCGGCCCGCGCGGTCGTCTCCCAGCTCACCGAAAACAAGGTCATCGGCCTCTCCTGGGCCGTCCTCGACTACGACAACGTCGACGCCAAGGACAACGAAGCCTTCTGGAACCTCTCCCACAAGACCAGCATGTTCGGCAATGCCAGCGATCTCGTCGCCTTCCGCCTCATGCCCCTGGAACCCAATCACGTCAAGCCCATCGCCGCCCACTGGACGTTCCACGTGCTCGATTACGACCGCCGCGCCGTGGCCTTCCAGGACAGATCCACCGGCCAGATCACCAACCGCAAATGGCACTTCGGCGACGGCGAAACCTCCACCGAACAACACCCCACCCACACTTACAAAGCGGCCGGCGAATACATCGTCACACTGGAAATCGAAGGCCCCGCCGGAAAGTCCCGCTGGACCAAGGTTCGTGACGTCGTAATGCGCTAGAGCTTCGGCCGCGGCCCCCGAACCTCCGGGCATATCTGCCCCGAGCCTTCATCGCAAGGATCCGTCGGCGTCACCGTTGGCGTCTCCTTCAAAAACACGATTTCGTGGTGCGACTCCCCGTGGACGTATAGCCGCGCCACCCGCCCCGCCAGCGTGTCCGTCCCGCCCTCTTCCAGCCCCAATACCTGCGGATAGTAACCCGGCTTGTGCGCAATATCGCCGATGTCCAGAATCCGCCACGGCACCGTCCACTGCCCCGGATTCGATAGGTCTGCGTTGAACGCCGCGTAAACACCAACCTGCGGCCACCCCGGCTCACAGCACGCATGGTTCATCAGGATCACGTACTTCTCCAGAAACGTGTTCCAATGCACCGACGGCCCCCAATGCGAATCCGTTGTCGACTCCTGCCACGTCCCCGCCGCCCGGTAGATCGGCGTCATTCGTCCGCCCCGTCCCGGCTCCTCCCATGTCCCCTGATAGTATTTCTTCACCGCGCCGCCCGGTTGGTGACGGTCCGCGAACGTCATCCGCGCTGTCGCCACGCCCTGCTCCCCCGCCGCTCCCCCGTAGTTCGTAAAAAAGAAGTAGAAAAAACCGTTTTCCCGGTCCGGAATCACCGAGAAGTCCCCATGCCCGCCGGCAAAAAACCCATTCTTCGATTCGCAATCCGGCCCATCACCCGACTCCAACACGATCCCCAAATCTTGCACCGTCTTGCCGTTATCGTAGGAAATCGCCGCCCCGATTCGCGGCAGCGTCAAATCGTTCCCTTTGCAAACGCCCCCCGGCTCGTTGTGATACCAAAGAAACAACGTCCCGTCCGTGTCCCGCCACACCGCTTCAAACCACACCGGCTTATGTTCATTGGAGTCAAACTGCACCCGCTCTGTGTTCCCCAGCTGGAACTGGTCGGCGCCCCGGCTCCGCGTCGGAACCCCCGTCGAATGAAAGATATGCAACTGCCCGTCCGCCCACATCGCGGCCGTGTTGCCATCAATCACCTTCGGCAATTCCACGGCCTGCGCCGGTAACACCACAGCATACTGGGCGAAGCCAGCGGTGGAGAGGAAAAACGCGAGTAGCAGACGAGTTCCGACTAGCATGGTCAAATCGATCTAACACAACAGGCGCATCCGCGTTGCCCCCGGTTACTGTTCATGAGTGATAACATCACCAACAGCATGTGTCCACGCTCCTCCCGCCGCGCCTTCCTCGCGGCCGCGTTAGCGGCGCGCCACTCCTACGCCGACACTCTCCCCAAGGTCCGCGAATTCCGCCGCGGCGGAATGGTCTACCGCCAACTTGGCCAGACCGATATCAACGTCTCCCTCCTCTCCTTCGGCTCCCACACCGACCCCCGTTTCAAAAAGAAGGTGGAAAACGGCAACGTCCTTCAAGAAGAAGGCCAAACTCGTCGCGACCGTCTCATTGCCCGCGCGCTCGACCGCGGCGTCAACCTGATCGATACCTACGAAAACGAAGGCCAGTGGAACCCGCTCGCCAAGGTCTTGCAAGGCGGCAATCAGCGTCAGCGAGCCCTCGTCTCCCTCTGCCGCCAGTTCCCGCAGTTTGTCGGCGAAAACATCGATAACGCCGCCCGCCTCTTCGGCCACGTGGATCTGTACCGCATCTATCTCGGCGAAGGAAAGTCGGTGGACGCCAAGGCGCTGTCGGATTGGGATGTCCTCCGCAAAGCAAAACAAGCCGGCAAAGTCCGCGCTATCGGTATATCAACCCACGACGAAGGGATGATGCTCAGCGCGTTGAAGGAACTTGAAGGAATCGACTACTTCATGTTCCCGTACAACTTCATCCACGCCCGCGCCGACTACGCTGAATTCCTCCCCGAAGCCGCCCGCCGTGGTGTTGGACTCATCGCCATCAAGCCGCTCGCCGCCGGTTCCATCGTCAAGATGGATCCCAAAGCCAAACAAAACACCAGCCCCGAACGCGACTTCGTCCAGCTCTATCAGGCTAAGTACCGTCCTCTCCTGCCCTCGGTTGTCGCGGATCTAACGAAGAGCCTCGAACAGCTTCCCGAAGAGACCCTCTGCCAGGCCGCCCTGCGCTTTGTGTATTCGCGCCCCTTCATGACGGCCGCCATGCCCGGCATGTTTGAAGCGGAGACGTTGGAAGACAACCTCGCCGGCCTGAACCGCCACTTGGAGCTGAGCCGCGCGGAACGCAATGTCCTCGAAGCCGCCGCTAAGGTCGCCCAGGCCACCAACCAACGCTGGCTCCCGAAACACTATCAATGGTTAGACCAACGCTGGCAGGGCTAGTCTTCGCGCTCAGTCTCGCGGCCCAGTCGCCCCAACTCAAACAAGCCGGCGTCTGCTCCCGGTGCCACGTGGCCCAGGTATTGGAATGGTCGGTCGCCGCCAAACATGTGGCCGCCCAAACCAACTGCCAGGCCTGCCACGGCCCCAGCGCGGCCCACGTCGCCAATGAGCGCAATCAAATCAAGCCGGACCGTCCGGTCCCCACCTGCGCCACCTGCCATAACGCGGGCTGCCCGAAAACCAAGCAGACGCAAAACTGCCAATCCTGCCATCATCCCCACGCCCTCGCCAACCCGAACGACCGCCAACTCCGGCAATCCCAAACCACCGCCGATCCCGCCCAGGAAACCTACAAAGCCAAAATGGCCGAAGGCGACCGTCTGGCCGCCATTCGCGACTGGGCAAAGGCAAAGGAAGCCTATCAGGCCGCCGCGAAAGCCCGTCCTTCTGACCGTCGTGCCGCCACCCGCGCGCGAATGGCAGGACGCCGCCAAAACCCAGAGATGCCGGGTCTCGAGATCATCGGCACGGAATACGACGATGAATCCGGCTACCCGAAGCAGGTCCGCGTCCGAGGAACTGGCATCGAACTCCTCCTGGTCCCCGCCGCCGA
>CAMATG010000787.1 GCA_945860645.1 Candidatus Sulfopaludibacter sp. SbA3
TAGTATTTCGCAGCACATTCCGCGGCAGTTCAGCGGCACCTTCGCGGCGCGCCTGAACCGGGTGACGCACTGGGAGGTACGCGAGGCGTTGGACGGGGTGACGGTGCGCGACGGCATGGCGCTGGTGGCGCCGGGCGACCGGCATATGCAGGTGGTGCTCGACGGCGACCGGTGGCGCGTGCGGCTGGACAACGGCCCGAAGATCTGGCATCAGCGGCCGGCGGTGGACGTACTGTTTGAGAGCGTGGCCGAACAGGCGGCGCCCTGCGCGGTGGGTGTATTGCTGACCGGAATGGGCGAGGACGGCGCGGCGGGGTTGCGCAAGATGCGCGACGCCGGGTGCTGGACGATTGCCCAGGACGAAGCCAGTTGCGTGGTGTTCGGGATGCCGCGGGCGGCGATCGAGGCCGGGGCCGCTTGCGAGGTGGTTTCGCTGCAACGGATGGCGGCGGCGATTGACGCGCAAGCGCGCGGTGTGGGGTCGAATCTGGCGTGGAAGTAGCGGGGCCGCATGCGAGGGCGTGAGGCCATCGGAACGCTGGCGCGCGGGGTGAAGTCGAATCCGGCGTGGAAGTAGATTGATCTTTACAACTTGAAGCTTTCGAGCACGGTGTTCCAAGGTTTGCGGTAGGGGCGCGTGAGCATGGCGGCGGCTTCTTTGTCGCCCACGATGGTCTCTTTGTCGGCGTCCCATTGGAGCTTGCGGCCGGTGCGGAGTGAGATATTGGCGAGGTGGCAGGCGGTGGCGACCTGATGACCATCGGCAACGTCGGCGACCGGGCGCTGGCGGGTCTTGACGCAATCGATGAAGTTGCGGACGTGGAGGTCGAACTGTTCGTCGGAGGAGCCCTTTTCCTTCATCGACTGGGTCCAGGGTTCGGGTTTGGCGTCCGAGATTTTTGGTCCGCCGCCGGGCTGGCCTTTGAAGCGCGGGATGGCGGCGGCGGGGTCGATTTTCAGATCCGACGTGATTTCGAAGCCGCTGCGATCGACGGTCATGCTGCCCTTGGTGCCGAAGAATTCGAGCGCGCCGCCGCGCGGGGTACCGCGGCTGGCTTCGCGGTGATACCAGGCGGCCGACCAGGAGCCGAAGTCGAAGAGGGCGTCCTGGGTGTCGGGGGTTTCGCCGTCGTCCTGGAGGGCGTAGCGGCCGCCGATGGAGACCACCGATTTGGGCCCTTTGGGGTTGAGCGCCCAGTACATGATGTCGAGCGAATGGGCGGCGAGATTGGTCATCTGCCCGCCGGAGTAGTCCCAAAACCAGCGGAAGTGATAGATGCCGCGGTGGGCCTGGTAGGGGCGCGCGGGGGCGGGGCCGAGCCACATGTCGTAATTGAAATCACTGGGAGCGGCGCCGGCCGGGGGGACGCTGAATCCGGGCATGATGTTGCGGGCCGACTGCGAACGCACGGAATGGATTTTGCCGATGGCACCTTCGTTCAACAACCGCTTGGCCTTGGCGTAGTGGAGGCCGGAGCGCTGCTGGGTGCCGACTTGCACGACGCGGTTGTACTTGCGGGCGGCCTTGATCATCCACTGGCCTTCGGCGTGGAAGAGGGTCATGGGTTTTTCGACGTAGACGTCTTTGCCGGCGGCGCAGGCCATGATGGACATGAGGGCATGCCAGTGGTCGGGGGTGGAGACGACGACGGCTTGCAGGTTCTTGTCGTCGAGGAGTTTGCGGAAATCGTTGTAGGGCCGGGGGGAGCCGCCCATGGCGCGGAGGCCTTCCTCCAACCGGGGCTGGTAGGTTTCGGCCATGGCGGCCATTTCGACGTCCTTCTGATTTTTGAAGTCGGAGACGTGCTGGGCTCCGATTAACCCATAGCCGATGAAGCCGACCTGGACACGATCGTTGGCGCCGTGGACGCGGGTGGCTGCGAGGGCGGTGGTGGCTGCGAGGCAGAAGTGGCGGCGAGTGGAGTCTTTGGACATATTGGGCTCGGCGGGAATTTTATCACTTCGGCGATATACTGCGATATTCGACATGGCCCACGTATTTAACGACCAAGACCCCTCTCTTTTTGAAATGCAGCCGAAGCACGCCGGCCCGGCGGGCTCGTTGCCGATTACGGCGGAGGACCTGCTGAAGCGGCCTTCGGGCGATATCTTCGGGCTGACGCAGAACGCGGGGATGGGTTGGGATCCGGCGCTGCTGCGGGGGAAGGAGATCCTGCTGCTTTCGACGCACGGGGGCGTGCGGCGACCGGACGGGACGCCGGTGGCGTTGGGGTATCACACGGGACATTGGGAAGTCGGGCTGTTGGTGGAAGCGGCGGCGGAGGAGTTGAAGAAGCTGGGCGCGGTACCGTTTGCGGGGGCCTGCACGGACCCGTGCGACGGGCGGACGCAGGGCACCTCCGGGATGTACGATTCCCTGCCCTACCGCAACGACGCTTCGATGGTTATGCGGCGGCTGGTCCGTTCGTTGCCGACGCGGCGGGGCGTGGTGGGCGTGGCCACCTGCGACAAGGGCCTGCCGGCGATGATGATGACGCTGGCGGCGCAGAAGGATATGCCGTGCGTGTTGGTGCCGGGCGGCGTCACGTTGATGCCTTCCGATGGCGAGGACGCGGGCAAGGTGCAGACGATTGGCGCGCGGTTCGCGCATGGGCAGATCACCTTGGAATACGCGGCCGATATGGGGTGCCGGGCGTGCGGATCACCGGGAGGCGGGTGCCAATTTCTGGGCACGGCGGCGACGGCGCAGGTGGTGGCCGAGGCACTGGGCATGACGCTGCCGCATGCGGCGCTGGCGCCGTCGGGCCATCCGTTGTGGCTGGACATGGGGCGGCGGAGCGGGCGGGCTGTGTTGGAGATGGAGAAGCTGGGTTGGACGATGTCCGACATTTTGACGGCCGCCTCGCTCGAGAACGCGATGGTGCTGCATGCGGCGTTTGGCGGGTCGACGAATTTGATTCTGCATCTGCCGGCGGTGGCGCACCAGGCGGGCCTGCGGCGGCCGGTGGCGGCCGATTGGGCGCGGGTGAACAAAGCCGTGCCGCGGCTTGTCGATTCATTGCCGAATGGGCCGGAGAACTTCCCGACGGTGGTTGTGTTTATGGCGGGTGGTGTGCCGGAAGTCATGCTGCATTTGCGACGGGCGGGGTTGCTGGATACGTCGGTGAAGACGGCGTCGGCTTGTACGCTGGACGAAGTCTTGAACTGGTGGGAGGACAGCGAGCGGCGGCACTCGTTACGCAAGCAACTGGAAGAGCGGGAGGGGATTTCGCCCGCGCGGGTCATTAAATCCATGGACGAGGCGATGGCGTCGACGGTGTGTTTCCCGGTGGGGAATCTGGCGCCGGAGGGCTCTGTGATTAAGGCCACGGCGATTGAT
>CAMATG010000788.1 GCA_945860645.1 Candidatus Sulfopaludibacter sp. SbA3
ACGCCGTCGAGCAAAGTGGTCGGGGACATGGCGATCTTCCTGGTGTCCCACGGGTTGACGATGGCCGATATCGAACGCCTGCCGGTTGACCATACGTTGACCCTGCCGAACTCGGTGATCGACATGTTCGAGGGTTCGCTCGGCGAACCTCCCGGAGGCTGGCCGAAGAAGCTGGCGAGCATTATCCTGAAGGGCGGCAAGCCGCGCAAGGGACGCCCCGGCGCGCATCTGCCATCGGTGGATCTGAAGGAAACGGCGCTGCTGGTGGAAAAGAAGATCGGCCGGAAACCGAGCCGGACGGATGTTTTGAGTTACCTGATGTACCCGGATGTGTTCGTCAAGTTTGCCAAGGCGCACGCGACTTATGGGGACCTGGAGGCGTTACCCACGCCACAGTTCTTCTATGGGTTGGAGAAGGGGGAGGAGATCAACGTCTTCATTGAAGACGGTAAGTCGCTGATCATCAAGTACCTAACGACCAGCGAGCCACACCCCGATGGAACCCGCACCGTGTTTTTCGAACTGAACGGCCAGCCCCGCGAAGTCACAGTGCGGGACCGGAGCCTGCAACCGACGGCCGCGGCCCGGCTGAAGGCCGACCCGGCGGAATCAGGACAGGTGGGCGCGCCGATTCCCGGCGCGGTTTCCTCAATCGCGGTAGAGTTGGGACAGAAGGTGGAAAAAGGTGAGCGGTTGCTGGTGATGGAAGCCATGAAAATGCAAACCACGGTGTACGCCCCGATCGGCGGGACCGTGAAGCAAAAGCTGGTGGCTCCCGGCGCACAAGTGGAATCGAAGGATCTGCTCATCGTTATCGGCTAGTTCCGGCAAATGACAACCAGTTACCAGCTCGCGCGGCGGCTCGCCTTCACCGGGCTGAGCGTGAGCGCCGCGCTGGCGGTGATGAAAATCTGGATCGGGCTGGCCGCCGGCTCGGCGGCCACCGTGGCCGATGGCGTGGAGTCCGCGGCCGACGTGTTTGCGTCAGGGTTATTGATACTCGGGCTGACCATCGCCGCGCGGCCTGCCGACCGGAACCATCCGTACGGCCATGGGCGATTCGAAATTCTAACTGGTCTGGCGATCGGGTTGTTACTCTGCGTCACGGGCGGAGGAATCAGTTACCGGAGTTACCTCCATATAGGTAACGCCGGCGTGCCGCCACAGGCGTTTGCCGTCTGGCCTCTGCTCATTTCGCTCGGCGCGAAAGCTGTGCTGAGTTACTACAAATTGAGTATCGCAAAGCGGATTCAATCCGGGGCACTGGCCGCGGATGGGAAAAATGATTTTGTCGATGTGATCTCCGGCTGCACCGCGCTTGGCGCGCTGGGACTGAGCCTGTTCAACCCGCAGCGGTTCGCGAATGCGGACCCGATCGGCGCTGTTCTGGTGGGCGGAATTGTATTCTTCCTTGGGCTGCAGGTGATGTGGGAAACCTCGGAGCAGTTAGTCGACACGATGCCGGATGATACAAATCTGGAGGAACTGCGGAAGGTGGCGATGGGTGTCCCCGGGGTCGAATATGTCGAGAAGATTCTGGCGCGAAAGACGGGCCTGAAGTGGCACGTCGACATGCACATTCACGTCGACCCCGTCATGACCGTCCGCGATTCCCACATCGTCGCCGGCACCGTCAAAACACACCTCCGCGCGAAGCTGAACTGGATCGAGAACGTCCTCGTCCACATCGAACCCTTTGAACCCACGCCGCCAGTTCGATAAACTGCTGGTTTCATGCCATCCCTCTCCCGCCGCTACTTTTTCTATGGAGCCGCCCTCTCGGCCGCCGTTCCCGCCGCCGGTTTCGGCAGCAGCCCGTCGCTCAAATCACTCGGCTACAAGTCACCCAACGAAAAACTGAACCTCGCCGCCATCGGTGCCGGCGGTCAACCCGCAGCGGATCTTCGCATCGCCCACGCCGGAGTGGAAAACGTAGTCGCCTTGGCCGACGTCGATTGGACCCGCGGCGAGGAGTCGTTCAAACGCTTCCCGAACGCCGAGAAGTTCAAAGACTTCCGGCAGATGCTGGATAAGAAGGGCAAGGAGATTGACGCGATCGTCGTCGGCCCGCCCGACCACATGCATGCCACCTGCGCGCTGGCCTGTATGCAACTGGGCAAGCACATCTACTGCGAAAAACCGCTCACCCGCACGTCCTGGGAAGCGCGCCTCCTTCGCCAGGCCGCGGAGAAGTACAAAGTCGCCACGCAGATGGGCAATCAGGGATACTCCCACGATGCCACCCGAGTCGCCTGCGAAATCATCTGGTCCGGCGAAATTGGCGATGTGACCGAGGTCCACGCCTGGACCGGCCGCCCCTCCTGGCCGCAGGGCATGACGCAAACACCGGCCGCCTCGCCCGTACCCGGTACGCTCGATTGGGACCTGTGGCTAGGCGGCGCCGCGGCCCGTCCCTTCACCGCCGGCGACGCCACTTACAATCAATTCGTCACCGATCGCAACACCCGCTACGGCCGCACCGGCCGCGATCCCTGGGGCTACTATCTTCCCTTCAACTGGCGCGGCTTCTATGATTTTGGATCCAGCCTGATCGGCGATTGGGGCGTCCACATTCTCGGCCCAGCCAACTGGGCGCTCCAACTCGGCCCCGAACATCTCATTAGCGTCGAATGCGTCAAGAAGGATTCCCTTCCCCCGACCACATTCCCCGACGTACTGACAATCAAATATGAGTTCGGCCCCCGCCCAGGCATGCCGCCAGTGACTATCTACTGGTATCATCACGCCGGTGGCGATGCCTATCTCCCGCCCGGCATGACGGCCGAACAGGCCCGCAAAATCCCCAACGAAGGTCCGCAGGTCGGCCCCGCACCCACCGGCCCGCCCCGCCCCGTTCCGCCCAACAGCGGCTACAACGAAATCTTCGTTGGCGCCAAAGGCTACCTCGGCACCAGCGGCCGCGGCGAAGGCGTGGGGCTCCTTCCCGGCTCCCGCTGGGCCGAATACAAGCTCCCGGCACCCTATCTCACCCGCTCCCCCGGCGCCAGCACTGGTTCCAACCACGCCGCCCACGCCCGCGACTGGATCCGCGCCTGCAAGGGTGGCGCCCCGGCCTGTTCCAACTTCTCCATCGCGGCCCGCTACACCGAATGGCTCGTCCTCGGCGCCGCCGCCGTTCACGTCGATGGCAAATTACTTTGGGACAACGCCAAAGGCGAATTCAGTAACAACCGCGAAGCCAACAAATGGGTAAAGCCAACCTTCCGCAAAGGCTGGGAGATTAAGCTATAACACTAGTGTCCGGTAAAGTACTTTATGGAAATCGATAAGTAGATTCCTGTCAATCAGATAGGGGGTTTTGGAGCCGGGAACGAT
>CAMATG010000789.1 GCA_945860645.1 Candidatus Sulfopaludibacter sp. SbA3
GGTGGTATGGCGGGCGTGGGGTTCAATGAGGATGGCTTGAGCGGGGATGGCGTATTCGGCGATGAGCGCCTTCTTCATTTCGAGGGCTTCGCAGAAGGGCGTCTGATTGGGGTGGACGTAGCCGCCGGAGACGATGATGAAGGGCGCCACACCGGCCTTGAAGCGACGGGCGGCGAGAGTGACGCGAGCTTTCCCCCAGGGGGACATGGCCTGGTTGGGACGGTCCGTGCCGGAGCCGGGGACGACGATCGCGGCGTATTTGAATTGGCTCCAGTTGGTGGTTTTGATGGCTTCGAAGGCTGGCTTGTTTTCGCCTTGCTCCATGGGTTCGAAGCGGCCGGCTTCGTCGCGCCAGTTGGCTCTTAGCAGTTCCATAGCGAAGCGGAGCGGGGCGTGGAAGAAGAGCGGATGGCCGTCGGGTTCATCGGCCATCACTGCCTGGATGACGGCCAGCATGCGGGGGAAGGCGGGGGATTTGACGTCGAAGGATATGGAAGCGATTTCGGGGTAGCGGGGCGGTTTGCCGAGGCCGTAGACGTCGTAGATCCGATTCATGGCGGCGGCAGCCTGCTGCCATGCTTTGGCGAGGTTGGGGTTTTCGCCGTACATGCGGCTTTTGCGAAGTGGTTCGTTGGCGGCGGTTACTGTGGAGAGGACGTCGCTGACGGTGGCGACCTCTTGCGGGGTCCAGCGCATGGACTCGACGATGTTCTTTGATTCGCGGAGGGCGGCGCGTTTGGCGGCGGCGATTTGGTTCAGCCGTGCGTCGTTCGGCGCGTGTTGTTCCAGGACGGTGAGGACATAGAAGTTTTTATCGCGGACTGGCTGGGCGGCGGCCGTGAGGGCTAGGGCGAGGACGAGGAGCCACTTCATTTCTTTTGCGGGACGGCTGGGCCGGGAGGGGCGGAGCCGGTGGTGGGGTTGTAATTGGGATTCTTGGGGTCGATGGGATTGTTGCCGCGGGTGAAGGTGAAAGGCGTGTCGCTTTCGAGCCAGGCGGTGTAGGTCAAATCCCGGAGCAAGGCGGCGCCGGCTGCGAGGCGTTCGTGGACGAGATCGCTGGCGCGTTTGTGATCCTTGTCGGCCCAGGCGCCGGCTTTGTCGAGGGCGTAGACTTCGTCGACGAAGGTGGCGGCGGTGTCGAGGTGATCGAGAATGGCGACGAAGGGATCCTTGAGGCGTTTGGGCGCGGCCACCTGCTGGCGGACGTTTTCGGCTTTGAGTTCGATGAGGTCGACGAACTGGGACTCCATGCGGCCGTGGATGCGGGGTTCGCGGGTGAAGTCCTTGGGGTTGGGGCCGGACCAGCCATCGTGGTGGATGGTGTCGTGGAGGGGCTGGGCGCCATCGGCGGTGTAGTGGCCGAGGCGGCCCATATACTGAGCGATTTCGAGTTCAACGAACTTGGTATCCTGGCCACCGGACTTCATGGCGCGGTAGCGGCGCATGGCGGCGCGCATGCGTTCGAAGTTTTCCTGGGCGGCATAAGGGAGCGTTCCGGTCCAGCGCACGTTGGTTTGGCGGCCAGCTTCGGCGGACTGCTTCTTTTGCGCTTCGTAGAGGGCGAGGACGAACTCGTAGCGGGAGCGGGGGATGGCCGGGAGCATGGCGAACTGCTCCTTGAACCAGCCGTGGTTGGGGTCTTCGAGGATTTTGAGGGCCGGTTCGGAGGGGCTGCGCCAGCTATCGGGGATGATGGCGAGATAGGCGATCCAATCCTCGTGAGCCTTCAGGAAGACGGGCCCATCGGCGGGGAGGGTTTGGACGGCGGAGCGGTTGACGGCGTTGTGGCCGCGGATGCCCCAGCTATAGGCGTTGGCGAGGGCGAGGAGGAGGACGATGACGCGGCGCATTAGAATGAGTACCTCATGCCGAACTGGAAGTTGCGGCCGGCGCGGGTGGAGGTGATGCGGCCGAAGTCGGCTGCGCCATCGCGGTTGACAACGGCGCCGGTGCAGCCGGTGATGGAGCAGGCGGCGTTGAGATGGTTGGTGAGATTTTCCGATTCAGCGATGAGCTCCAGGACGTGGCGCTCGGCGACTTTGATGCGGCGGGTGAGGCGGAAATCGACTTGGAAGAACGACGGGCCGGTGAAGGAGTTGCGGGAGCGGAAGGGGAGGCGGTCGTTGAGGATGAGGTCGTTGTTGAGATCGGTTCCGGAGAGAGGGTTGATCATGTAGCCGGAGTTGAAGAAGACAACGGAGGAGAGCTCAAAGCCGTAGAAGTATTTGGGAGCCCAGAGGCCTTGCATGACCCAGTTGTGGCGGACGTCGGCGTTGGCGTTGCCGCGGTCGCGAAGGCGGTTGGTGGGATCGGTGAGCGCGCCTCCTTCGAGGTCGCCTTCGGCGATGGCGTGGGACCAGCTCCAGGTGGTGGAGAGTTGGAGGCCCTGGCTGAAGCGTTTGGTGAGGGTGAGATCGAAGGCGTGATAGTTGTTATTGGCGCCGGATTCGGTGAGGTTGATGGCGCGGAAGCGGGTGTCGGGGCGTCCGGCGGTGCCGCGGAAGACGGGGCGGCCATCGGCGAGGAAGCTGGCCGGGGCGCTCAAGTTGATGTCGCGGGTGTAGGGGGCGAAGCGATGGCCCCAGTAGCCGTATTGGACGTTGACGGCTACGTCCTTGAGCACCTGGCGCTGGAGCTGGAGGCTGGCGTTGTGGCCGTACATGACTTGATAGTCTTTGGCGAAGGCGGTGATGTTGGGCGGGGTTTGGAAGGTGGGGTCGGCGGAGGCGAGGAGGTTGGGGTAGAGGGGGGAGCGAGCGTCGGTTCCGGGGATGGTGTAGCTGAGGACGCGGCGGCCGTTGACGAGGGCGCCATTGGCGGAGGTGCCGAGGCTGGGGTTATCGAAGAAGATGCCGTAGCCGCCGCGGACAACGGTTTTGTTGTCGCGCATGGGGGACCAGGAGAAGCCGAAGCGGGGGGCCCAGTTGTTCATGTCGTTCTGGACGCGGCGCGAGAGTTCGAAGGGGGCTTTGTCGTCGAGGACGGGGTTGAGCACGGCTTCGTAGCGGATGCCGAAGTTGAGTGTGAGGCGGGGATGGATGCGGAACTCGTCCTGCGCGAAGAAGTTGACGAAGTGGTAGCGGAGGTTGATGGCATTTTCGCCGAGTTCCTGGGCGAGCTGGGTGTAGGTGTAGGGGCGGCTGGTGGCGGGATCGATGGTGCGGGCGACGGTGCGGAGGTACTGATCGAGCGGGGTGACGGCGGGGCGGCCAGCGGCGGCGGCGAGGCCGCCGAAGGTGAAGAGGCGATTGAGGGCGGCGGTGATCTGGAAGCCGGTGGACTGGTAGTCGACACCGGTCTTGATGGTGTGGCGGCCGCGGGACCAGGTGAGG
>CAMATG010000790.1 GCA_945860645.1 Candidatus Sulfopaludibacter sp. SbA3
ACGCTGGGTTCCTTGGGGCTATATTTGCCGGACGTTCGCGGGTTTTCGTCGCGAAGCGAAGACATATCGCTGGTAAAAAAGTTCCGGCTGAAGGAGCAGTGGTCGACGGAGTTGCGGGCGGACTTCTTCAATGCGTTTAACCGTCGAAACCTGAATGCGCCCGTGACGGATTTGTCGAACCCAAACTTTGGGCGCATTACGGGCGGCGGAGCGGCGCGCACGATTCAATTGGGATGGAGAATGGACTTCTGATGAGCGGAGCTACTTTGACAAGGCGCGGATTTCTGGCGGCGGCCTGCACTGGCGCGCTGACGGCGGCGGAGACGCGGCCTCCAAATATTGTGCTGATCCTGATTGACGACTACGGCTGGCGGGATACGGGCTACAACGGGAGCAAGTATTACGAGACGCCGAACATCGACCGGCTCGCGCGCGAGGGGATGACTTTTACCGACGGGTACAGCGCCAGCGCGGTGTGTTCGCCGACCCGGGCGGCGATCATGACCGGCAAGTATCCGGCGCGGTTGCATTTGACGTCGCATTTGCAGGGAGCTTCCAACCGCTTTCACTTCACAAAGGTGTTGCAGCCGAGCACGCGGCTGGCGTTGCCGTTGGAGGAAGTGACGATTGCGGAGGTGCTGCGGGAGCGAGGGTACCGGACGGCTTGTATTGGCAAGTGGCATTTGGGTGCGAAAGGGTTTCAGCCGGCCGAGCAGGGGTTTGACGTGGCGTATGCGGGTGACGAGGCGGGGTCGACCAACGACTTTTTCTATCCGACGTGGCTGAAAAAGGTAACGCTGGAAGGACGGAACGGCGACTATTTGACGGACCGGTTGACGGAGCTGGCGGCTGGGTTCATTCGGGAAAATAAGGACCGGCCGTTCTTCCTGTATTTGCCGCATTTCGCGGTGCATACGCCGATTCAGGGGAAGCCGGAGAAGGTGAAGAAGTACGACGCCAAGTCGCGGGCGGAGGATCCGCAGAATTATGGCGAGTATGCGGCGATGATTGAGAGCGTGGATGAGAGCGTGGGGCGGATTCTGGATACGTTGCGAGAGAGCGGCGTGGAAAAGAACACGCTGGTGCTGTTCAGTTCGGATAACGGCGGGGTGACGTCGTTGGAATGGAAGGGGCGTCCGGTGACCTCCAATCTGCCGTTGCGGTTGGGGAAGGGGCATGTGTACGAGGGCGGGATTCGTGTGCCGACGCTGGTGCGCTGGCCCGGGGTGACGCGGGCGGGGAGCGTGTGTCATGAGCCTGTCGTCAGCTTTGACTACGCGGCGACGATCGCGGAGGCGGCAGGAGTGGCGACGGCGAAGCTTCCGGTTATGGACGGGCGGAGTTTTCTGCCGCAACTGCGTGGGAAGAAGGGTTCAGTGCGGGATTTGTTTTGGCACTATCCGCACTACAGTCCGCAGAAGGGGCGGCCGGCGGCGGCGATCCGGAACGGCGATGACAAGCTGATTCTGTTTTTCGAGGATAGCCGGGTGGAGCTCTATAACTTGAAGAGCGACATCGGGGAGACGACGGATCTGGCGTTGAAGGAACCGGCGAAGGCATCGGCGTTGCGGCGACGGTTGGAGGCGTGGCTGGCGCAAACGGGGGCGCAGATTCCGGCGAAGAATGCCGCCCATGACCCGGCAAGAGAGTTTGAAGTTGGCGCGCCGATGGGGCCGTTGACCGCTAAGTAGGAGTCCGATGCTGACACGACGTTCGTTCCTCTCTTTGACTGCTTCGGCGACGTTGCCCGCGCAGACCGCCAGACGCCCGAATGTGCTGTTTATTCTGGCCGACGACATGGGGTGGGGGGACCTGAGTTGCTACGGCAACCCGCGGATGAAGACACCGAACATGGATCGATTGGCGTCGCAGGGAACGTTGTTCACGCAGTTCTACGTGAACGGTTCTGTATGCAGTCCGAGCCGGTCGGCATTCATGACGGGGATGTTTCCAGCCCGGAACCGGATGCATGGCCATTTGGCGACAGAGGAGTTGAACGCGGCGCGTGCGATGCCGAATTTCCTGGACCCGAAGGTTCCGACGGTGGCGCGGGCGTTGCAAGGCGCGGGATATCGAACGGCGCATTTCGGGAAGTGGCATCTGGGCCGGTATACGGGAGCGCAGTTACCTGGGGCGTATGGGTTCGATGTGCAGCGGTCGGTGGCGTCCAACGATGACCGGCAGGAGGAGATGGCCCCAGGATTCCGCGCGAAATCCACGGCGTGGATTGTGGACAACGCCCTGGAGTTCATTCGAAGCGGGCCTGGCCCGTTTTATGCGCAGTTATGGCTGTTGCTGCCGCACGCGCCGCTGGCACCGACGCGGGAGCAATTGGAGCCATTCAAGGGGCAGCAACCGGGACCGCATGTACCGTGGCCTGGCGCGACGCAGGTATACAACGCTTCCCTGCGTGACCTGGACGACGAGCTTGGGCGGCTTTTCCGTGAGTTGGAGAAAGACGGGCTGGCGGAGAACACGATCATCATTTTTTCTTCTGACAATGGTCCGGAGGATATTCATATCGGTAATGCCAGCCACGCGGCGTTTGGTACACCGGGGCCGTTCCGAGGGCGAAAACGCAGCCTGTATGAAGGCGGCGTCCGGGTGCCATTCATCGTTCGCTGGCCGGGCCGTGTGCCGGCGGGCCGTGTCGAGAATAGGGCGACGGTGGCTGGCGTGGACCTGTTTCCGACGCTGGCGAAGATTGCCGGCTTGCCGGCTCCTGTCAACGTTGACGGGGAGGACCAGAGCGATGTTTGGCTCGGAACGTCGCGTGCGCGCCGGACGCCGTTGTACTGGGAGTGGCGATACAACGTGGCTGGGTACGCGGTGAACCGGAGCCCGATCCTTTCGTTGCGGGAGGGCGATTGGAAGTTGTTGATGAATCCAGACGGCAGCCGCATGGAGTTGTACCGGATTCCGGATGACCCGATGGAGTTGAATAACCTGGCGGGCAGCGAACCGGCACGGGTGAAGGGAATGGCGGACAAGCTGCGGTCCTGGCAGCAGAAGTTGCCGCCAGGACCGATGGACGCCACGGCGGGGCAGAACTCCTGGAAGTGGCCCGGGGCGAAGTAGGAAGAGTGCCGGCTATTGGCCGATGGTGATGACGAGATTTTGGGCGTTGGGGATGCCGTCGATGTCGAGGTCGATGGGTTGGTCCCCGGCGGGGACGTTGGGGATCACGACGTTGAACTGGTAGAGGCCGATGGTGCCGCCGACGATGCCGGCGAAGGAGACGCTGGCTTGCTGGCCACCGATGCGGAGGCGATAGGGGCTGGAGATCGCCGAGGCTTGGGCGGCGACCGTACCGGCTTGGGTGGG
>CAMATG010000791.1 GCA_945860645.1 Candidatus Sulfopaludibacter sp. SbA3
CAGGCCCCGGCCGCCATGGTCACCTGCGGCGCCGCCTCCGCCATTACCGTCGGCACCGCCGCCTGCCTTTCCCAAGGTGACCCGGCCAAGCTCCGCCAGCTCCCGAAGCGCGACGGCATCAAGTACGAAGTCATCCAACCCAAAGGGCACCAGTCCGGCTACGAACACCAGATGGAACTGGTCGGTGCCAAGATCATCACCGTCGAAACCGCTGCCGAAATGGAAGCCGCCATCAACGAACGCACCGGCATGGTGTTCATCCTGAACAAAGGGGAGCCGCACGGCAAAATCTCCCACGCCGAAGTCCTGCGCATCGCCCACGCCAAAGGCATTCCGGTGATGAACGATTGCGCCTCCGACGCCGTGCCCAAAGAAAACCTCTGGAAGTACACTAAGATGGGCTTCGACCTCGTCATCTTCTCCGGCGGCAAAGCCCTGCGCGGCCCGCAGGCTAGCGGCCTTCTCCTCGGCCGTAAGGACCTAATCGAAGCCTCCTATCCCGCCATGTCCCCCTACGGCGGCATCGGCCGCGGCATGAAGGTGGGCAAGGAAGAGTGCTGCGGCCTGCTCGCCGCCGTCGAGCGCTACTTGAAAGTCGATCACGACGCCGAATGGAAGGTCCTCGAAGGCCGCGTCGCCTCCATCCGAACCGCGCTGAAATCAGCCAAAGGCGTGCAGGCTGAACAGTACATCCAGCCCATTCAGAACCAGGTCCCGCACGTCACCGTGAAGTGGGACGAAGCCGCACTGAAGCTTACGTCCCAACAGGTGACTGAAAAGCTCCTGGCCAGTAATCCGCCCATCCACGTGCAGCGCCCCGGTAAAGGGGAGCTGCTCATTTCCGTGTGGATGATGCGGGGCAACGAACATGAGATCGTCGGCCGCCGGCTGAAGGAGATCTTCTCCGCCTAGCGCAGCTCGCCGCGGGCGGTAATTACTTCCGCCTGCAAATACGGCCGCAAAACCTCGGGAACTACCACGGAACCGTCCTTCTGCTGGTAGTTCTCGATGATCGCTACCCACGTCCGGCCCACCGCCAAACCGCTGCCATTCAGCGTGTGCGCGGGCTCGGTCTTCTTCCCGCTCTTGCAGCGAATGGCCGCGCGCCGCGCCTGGAACGATTCGAAATTGGAACAGCTGGAAATCTCTTTGAACGCGCTCTGCCCCGGCAGCCAGACTTCCAGATCGTAGGTCTTTGCCGACGAAAAGCCCATGTCGCCCGTGCACAACAGCACGCGCCGGAACGGCAGTTTCAGCCGGTCCAAAATGCTCTCGGCGTGCGAGGTCAACAGCTCCAGCTGCTCATGGCTCTGATCCGGTCGCGCGAACTTCACCAGTTCCACTTTCTGGAACTGATGCTGTCGAATGATGCCGCGCACGTCGCGCCCATACGCCCCCGCTTCGCTGCGGAAACACGAAGTGAACGCGCAGTAGCTGATCGGCAACAGGTCTGCCTCCAGCGTCTCGTCGCGGTGCAGATTCGTCACCGGCACTTCCGCCGTCGGCGCCAGATAGTAATCGGTCCCCTCCAGCTTGAAGAGGTCCGCGGCGAACTTCGGCAACTGCCCGGTACCGTACAAACTCGCGCTGTTCACCACCACCGGCGGAAACACTTCGGTGTAGCCATGCTCGCGCGTATGCGTGTCCAGCATGAAGTTGATCAGCGCGCGTTCCAACTTCGCGCCCAGTCCCATGTAAACCGCAAACCGCGCGCCCGTGATTTTTGCCGCGCGCTCGAAATCCAAAATGCCCAGCGCCGGGCCAATGTCCCAGTGATTTTGCGGCGCAAAATCGAACGTGGGAATCGTCCCGTGCTGATGCACTTCCACGTTGTCATCGGCCAACCCGCCCACCGGCACGCTCTCGTGCGGCACGTTCGGCACGCCTGCCAGCACCTCGTAGAACCGTGCGTCCACGGCCTTCGTCGCCTCTTCCAGGGCCGCAATCCGGTCGCCAATCGCGCGAACTTTTGCCTGCTGATCCGCCGTGTCCGTACCGGCCTTTCTCAGCTTGGCAATCTCGCCGGACTCCGTATTTCGTTGGGCTTTCAGCGTCTCGGACTCGGTCAGCGCCGCGCGCCGCTCCGCATCCAACGCCCGAAACGCCTCCACATCGAGTTCATAACCGCGAGTGGCCAGTCGTGCGGCAATGGCGTCCAGGTTGCCGCGAAAGTAAGATAGATCGTGCACCTTCTCATGCTATCGAAAAACCGCAAACGGATAATCGGCGCTGCCCTCGCCGTCTTGCTGACCACGTCGTGCGCAAAAAAACAGGCCAATATCGATCAGGCGTCCATGACCCCGCAGGAGTCTCTCGCCGCGATCCAACTGTCCGAAGATTTCCAGGTGGATCTGTTCGCCACCGAACCGCACGTCGTCGACCCGGTAGACATGGCGTGGGACGAGAACGGCAAAATCTACGTTGCCGAAATGCTCGATTACCCCGATGACCCGCCCCCCGGCAAACCCGTCCGCAGCCGCGTCCGTGTCCTCGAAGACAAGAACGGCGACGGCGTCATCGATTCCAGCTACATCTACGCCGAAAACCTCCTCCAGGTCAGCGGCCTCATGCCGTGGAAGGGCGGCCTCATCGTCGGCACCGCCCCCGAAATTCTCTTCCTGAAAGACGCCGATGGCGATGGCAAAGCCGAAGTCCGCCAGGTGCTCTACAAAGGCTTCCCCACCGTCAATCCGGAAGGCCGCATCACCAACTTCAAACTCGGTATCGACAACTGGGTCTACGCCGCCAACAACGGCGCCGACGCCAAAGTCACCCAACCCGGCAAGCCCGGCGAACCGCTCCTGCTCCGCGGCGCCGACATGCGCTTCAACCCCATCACCATGGTTGCCGAACGGGCCTCCGGGCCCGCGCAGTACGGCCTGACGATGGACGATTGGAACAACCGGTTCATCACGCAAAACACCGTCCACCTGCGCCAGGCGCTGGTCCCTGCCGAATACCTCGGCCGCTCCCAGTACCTGGAAATCGGCGCCGTGTCGCAGGACATTTCCCCCGACGCCAAGGGCCAGACGCCCATGTTCCCGCTCACCAAGCCGCAACAGTGGCGCGTGCAGCGCACCGCCCTCCGCCAGGAGCGCTACAAGGAAACCAACCCTGGCCGCGTCGAACACCTGCAAGGCTACTTCACCGCCGCCTCCGGCTCGGTCATCTACAACGGCGACGCCTGGCCCGAACAGTACTACGGGTCGATCTTCACCGGCGACGTCAGCGCCAATCTCGTCCGCCGCGAAACGCTCGTCCCCAATGGCGTGACTTTCCTCTCCAAGCCGGCCACGGGAGGCAAAGAGTTCATCGCCTCT
>CAMATG010000792.1 GCA_945860645.1 Candidatus Sulfopaludibacter sp. SbA3
ACTCTCTACCAAATCCTACAGATCCTCAGCATCACTCCATTCGAGAAAATGTCCATTTTACAGGCGCTTCAGGAAGCCAACTCCCAAACCCATCTACACGACCCAGCCAAACAACTGAATCTATGGGACTTCTAGCCGGACACTACTGAAGCTATAACATCCCGGATCACGGTCCCGAAAACGTCCGTCAGTTTCCGGTCCACGCCGTTATGCCGGTAAGTTAATTTTTCGTGATTGATTCCCAACTGGTGGAGCACCGTGGCATGGATGTCATATCCATAGATCGGATGCTCCGCCGGCTTGTAGGACCACTCGTCGCTCGCGCCGTACGTCACGCCCCCCTTGATACCGCCACCGGCCAGCCAGGACGTGAACGTGAACGGGTTGTGGTCCCGCCCCTTGGACCCCTGGCTGCACGGCATCCGGCCGAACTCGGTCGTCCAATAAACGATCGTATCGTCCAATAAACCGCGCGATTTCAAGTCCTTGATCAGCGCCGCCGCCGGCTTATCCATCTCCGTGCCCATCTGCCCGTGGTCCTTGGCAATGTCCTCGTGGCTATCCCAATTGCGCCGCGGAAACCCATTATCCGCGCCACTCCACACCTGCACGAACCGGACGCCGCGCTCCAACAGCCTCCGGGCAATTAAACAGTTCCGCCCGAAATCCTCGGTAATCTTCTCGTCCAACCCGTATAACTTTCGGGTTGCATCGGACTCTTTGGAAATGTCCATTACTTCCGGGGCGCTGACTTGCAACCGCGCCGCCATCTCATACGAAGCAATCCGCGCCTCCAATCGGGAGTCATCTTCCCGATGTTGTAAGTGCTCGCGGTTCATCGCCTCCAGCACCCGCAACCCTTCCTTCTCGCTCTCTTTCGTGATGTACTTCGCCCCTGCCGGCGGGTTTAAATCGTAAATCGGATTGGCGCTCGCCGCGCGGATCATCGTGCCCTGGTGCCCGGCGGGCAGGAAACCCGTGGACCAGTTCCCCGGCCCATTCGGCGCATATCCGCGTACGTCCGGCAACACCACAAAATCGGGCAGATTCTTGTTCATGCTGCCCAGCGCGTAGGAGATCCACGACCCCATACTCGGGTATCCCGGCAGCACAAAACCCGACGCCTGCAAAAACGTCGCAGGCCCGTGAACATTGGACTTGGAGATCATCGACGGGAAGAACGCCATGTCGTCCACACAACTGCCCAGGTGCGGCACCAGCGAACTCATCCACTTCCCGCTCTGCCCGTACTGCTTCCAATCCCACGGGCTTTTCATCACCGCGCCCGGCACGCTCTGGAACAGTTCCACCTTCTCGCCCGGATCCCACGTCTCACCGTTCTTCGAAACCAGTAGCGGCTTATAGTCAAACGTGTCGCACTGACTCGCCGCTCCCGACATGAATAACTGCACCACCCGTTTTGCCTTCGCCGGATGGTCCAACGGCCGCCCCTCGCCCGCCCGCACTAAGTCAGCCAGAGCGATGCCACCCAACCCACCGCCCGCATTCCACAAAAAGTTTCGCCGGTTCATCATTAGTCCACAAACAAGAATTCGTTACTGTTCAACACCAGGCGGCTTGCATTCTCCAACCCATGCTGTTCGGCATAGCCGGAGAGTAACTGCAACTCCGTCGCCGAGGGCTCCCGCTGCAGCGCCAACCTGTACAAAGCGCCCACCTGCTCCGGCAACGCCCGCCCCGCCGATCGCGCTCGCCCGGCCAGATACTCCGCCTGCTTCACTAGCAGTGGATTGTTCAACAGCGCCAGCGCCTGAATGGCCGTAATCGTCGTGTTTCGCTTCGCCGTCATCGTGGAAGGATCGGGGCAGTCCAGCCGTTCCATCAGCGGGTCCGGCACGCTGCGAACCAGGAACCGATACACGCTCCGCCGCCGGCTCTCCGCGCTGTCGATATCGAACCGCGTATAGTCATAAACCGGCGAATGATCGTCCTTGAAAAAGAACTGCTCGGCCGAGGGCCCGCCCGCGGTCACGTCCAGTCGTCCCGCCACCTGCAGGCTCGCATCCCGCACGCTTTCCGCATCCAATCGCCATCGGTTCATCCGCCACAAATAGCGGTTCCCCGCATCTAACTTCGACTTAGCCGCATCCGCCTCCGATGACTGCCGGTAAACCGCGCTCAGCAGGATCTGCCGGTGCAGCGCCTTCACATCCCCGCCGCCGTCCCGGAACTGCACGGCCAGCCAGTCGAGTAACTCCGGATGGGACGGTAATGACCCCATCCGCCCAAAGTCATTCGGCGAATCCACTAACCCGGCGCCAAAGTGAAAGTGCCAAACGCGATTCACAATGGACCGCCACGTCAGCATATTCTCGGAATCGGTAATCCACGCCGCCAACGCCGCCCGCCGCCCGCCCTCCGGCCCCGTGGCCGAGCCCTCAAATCGAGAAGTCAACTTCGCAACCGCCGACAACGCCCCCGGCACCGCCACCTTCCCTGGCGCTTGCACACTCCCCCGCCCCAGCACATGAATCGGCCGCGGCGTCATCGGCCATCGCAACGTCCCTGTCAACGGAAAAACGTTCGCCGCCGCGTACACCATCTGCGGCTTCGGCAACTCGCCCAGACGCTTATCCACGCCCGTCAACGCCGCCTCCCATCGCTCTGTACCGGCCACCGTCGCCGCATCCAGCAACGCCCGCACCAACTGCTTGCGCTGCGCGTTCCCGGCCGCCACCTTCTCCGTCGCCTTCTCCCCGCGCCATACGCGCAGTTGCTTATCCAACTCCTGAATCTCCGGCGAAGTCACCGCCGCGGCCTTATCCAAAAGCGGTTGCAACTCCACCATCACCGCTCGCCGCTCATCCAACAAAACCCGGCGCTTCCGGTATACAGCCGCATCCGTATCGTAGGGCCGCTCCGCACGGTCCACCCCGGCAAATACAGCCTGCAACGAGTAATAGTCTTCTTGCTTGATCGGATCGAACTTATGATCATGGCACCGCGCGCAGTGCGCCGTCATACTCGTAAATGCCGACATCGTCGTCATTAACATATCGTCGCGATCCAATAGCCGCGTAATTTCCTTATCCGTCGTCCCTTCACGTAACTCCGCATGGCCAACAAAGTCCCACGGACCCGCCGCAATAAACCCGGTCGCCACCACCCCATCCGGCTCGTCAGGAAACAGCACATCCCCCGCCAGCTGCTCCTGCACAAACCGCTTGTACGGCTTGTTTTCATTGAACGAACGGATCACATAATCCCGGTACGGCCATGCATTCCGGCGCGGCTTGTCTTTGTCATAACCGTGCGATTCGCCATAGTGCACCACGTCCAGCCAATGCCGCCCCCAC
>CAMATG010000793.1 GCA_945860645.1 Candidatus Sulfopaludibacter sp. SbA3
AACATGGTGCAGCATCCCACCATCGGCCCGCCCTTCCTCGATGAACACACCGTGGTCGATTCCAACGCCCGCCGCGGCTTCATGCAATCCTCCCCCATGCCGACACCCGAAGAGCCCAGCGTCTTCTGGCCCCAAGCCCTGCAGGAAGGCCGAGCAGTGAACATGCGCATGCTGACAAACGATCCCATGCCCAACGTCGTCAGCTACGTCGTCGACGAACCCATCGGCTGGGCAACGGCATCGAGCCCCACCCACAACCTCGTCCTCGGCTACATCTGGCAGACGAAGGAATATCCGTGGTTCAACGCCTGGCGCCACGTCGATGACAACAAGAAGCCCCTCGCCCGCGGCCTCGAATTCGGCACCACCGGCCTCCACCAGCCCTTCGGCGTGCTGATCGAAAAAGGCACCATCTTCGGCCGCAAGCTCGTCACATATCTCGACGCCGGCCAATCTACAACCCGCTCCTACATCGCCTTTCTGGCAAAGACCCCCGCCAACTGGCAGGGGGTGCAGAACATCGCCTACAAGGACGGCGTCATCACCCTCACCGAGCGAGGCACCCGAACCGTCCAAATTCCCGCCGCCAACCTGTTCTAGCCCGTCTGTCGACAGATCGCCAGTCCCGCGGCGCAAATTGCCTATCTCGCAGCAGCAACCCCCTCCGGGGACATACGTGCCGGAGCCCGCACGAGTGGGCGTAGGCCGTGTGTCCCCAAAACCCGACACTCGCCCGCAACCGCACCCAAGAATGCACGTTCCAGCCATAACGCCCGAAGCCTACCTCGCCGCCGAGCGCGCCTCCGAGTTCCGTAGCGAATATGTGAATGGCGAGATCTTCGCGATGTCCGGCGGGAGCCGCAATCATGCTTTTCTCATCGTTAATTGCGCCCGAGCGTTAGCAAACGCCCTCGACGACCGCCCCTGCCAGGTAGCCGCGTCCGACCTCCGCCTCCAAATCGCCCCCGAAGGCGCCTACCTCTACCCAGACGTCATGGTCATCTGCGAAGACGACGCCACCGGTACCCGTGACATGGTCACCAATCCCGTGCTCGTCGTCGAAGTCCTCTCGCCCTCCTCAGAACGCTGGGACCGCGTCGGCAAGTTCACCCAATACCGCCGCGTCAACGGCCTGCGCGAATACGTCCTCGTCTCCCAGGACGAAATGCTCGTCGAATGGTACACCCGGCGCGACAATGACGACTGGGTCTACCGCCAGGCCGCCGGCCCGGACGCCATCTGCCACCTGGAACAACTCGCCGTCGACATCCCCGTCGCAAACCTCTACCGCAAAATCACCTTCCCCGAACTATAGCGCCACCTCGGGCACCACATCCGGCACACCCAGCTTCCGCTTCATATCCGAATAAATATCGGAAATACTCTGCGATGCGTCCACCGTAATCAGCATCCCCAGCTTCGCGTAAAGCTCCAACAGCGGCTTGGTCTTCTCGTGGTATTCCCGCAGACGAATCATGAGCGCATCCGGATTGTCGTCGGCCCGCTTGGTAAACCCGCTGCCCTGCCCCATCTTCGCCCGGTACATCACCCGCTGGAACACCACCTCATCGGACAGTTCCAAGTAGATAACCTTGTCCAGATTCCAGTTCTCAAACAGGTATTCGGCCTGCGCCCGCGTCCGCGGAAATCCGTCCAGAACGAACCCGTAGTTCCAGTCGTGCTGGTCCAGCCGCTCCCGCACCACCCGCTCCACAATCTCGTCCGGCACCAGCATCCCGGCATCGGTAATGCGCCGGATCCGAGCCGCCAGTTTCGTGTGGTGCTTCACATTCCAACGAAACATCTCGCCAATCGAGATGTGTACGAGGTCATAGTCACGACAGAGCAATTCGCTCTGCGTTCCCTTACCGGACCCCTGCGGCCCACAGATAACGTATTTGTGCATGGCAGTTAACAAGTGGCAACAAGGCCACGAAGTCCGATCATATTTCAAATTCAATTCCCTGCGCCAGCGGAAGTTCACGCGACCAGTTAATCGTCACCGTCTGCCGCCGCATGTACGCCTTCCAAGAGTCCGATCCAGACTCCCTTCCCCCGCCCGTCTCCTTCTCGCCCCCAAACGCCCCCCCGATCTCCGCCCCGCTCGTCCCAATATTCACATTCGCAATGCCGCAATCGCTCCCGGAATGGCTCAAAAACCGCTCCGAAACGCGCAAATCCGACGTGAAAACAGCGCTGGAAAGCCCCTGCGGAACGTCATTATGCTGCCGGATCGCATCATCCAGATCCTCAAATTCCATCAAATACAGCACCGGCGCAAACAGCTCCTCCCGCACCACCGGCATCGAATGTTGCGCCTTCACCAGCGCCGGCCGCACATAGCAACCGCCCAATAGCGGCGCCCCCGCGTAGTCCCGCTCCACCCGCTCCCCGCCAAACAGCACCTCCCCGCCCTGCGTCCGCGCCTCCGCCAAACCCGACTCCATCTTCCGAACAGCATGAGTATCAATCAGCGGCCCACAAAGCGTCTTCGAATCCAACGGATGCCCCACTCGGATCTGCGCCCACGCCTTCAACAAATACTCCGTAAACTCCGCGGCAATCGCGCGGTGCAGAAACACCCGCCGCAACGTCGTGCAACGCTGCCCCGCCGTGCCCACCGCGCCAAACAGAATCGCCCGCACCGCCAGCCGCGGATCGGCGTCCTCCATCACCACAATCCCGTTATTCCCGCCCAATTCGAGCAGCGTCTTCCCCAGCCGCGCCCCCACAATCTCCGCCGCCCGCCGGCCCATCCCGCATGACCCCGTCGCCGAAATCAGCGGCAACCGCCGGTCCTGCAACATCCGTTCCCCAACAACCCGCCCGCGCCCATTCACCAGCGTGAACACCCCGCGAAACCCATGCCGTTCCAGCACCCGATCCACAATCAACTGCACCGCCACCGAAGTCAGCGGCGTCTTCTCCGACGGCTTCCACACCACGCAATCCCCGCAAACAGCGGCGATGAGCGCGTTCCAACTCCACACCGCCACCGGGAAATTGAACGCCGTGATGCACCCCACCAGCCCCAGCGGATGCCACTGCTCATACATCCGGTGCCCCGGCCGCTCGCTATGCATCGTCAGCCCGTACAACTGCCGCGACAATCCCACCGCGAAGTCGGCGATGTCGATCATCTCCTGCACTTCGCCCCGCCCCTCGGCCAGAATCTTCCCGGCCTCCAGCGACACCAACATCCCCAAATCGTCCTTCGCCGTCCGCAGTTCATTCCCGATCTCGCGGATCAACTCCCCGCGCTTCGGCGCCGGCAAATCCCGCCACTTCGGCCACACCCGCTGCGCAAAATACACCG
>CAMATG010000794.1 GCA_945860645.1 Candidatus Sulfopaludibacter sp. SbA3
GGCCCTCGGCATGGCGCCGGAAATCATCCACGCTGGACAGAAAATGCCGGTCCGGCCGGATCTCCAACGGCAGCCCAGCCTCTTTCGCCGCCAACTCCAACTGCTCGCGCACCCGGTAATCCCCCGGCTCGGCCACCACCAACCCGGTCGGCTTAAACTGCGCAATCGACCGCAGCAACTCCTGTCGCAGCGAATGCGTATTCGTCCGGTCGTCCAACCGGCGATACGTCACACAGTACCCCCGCTGGGTCGTCCGCTGCTCGTAGTGCCGCATCGCGCTCAGGAACAGCGTGATGCGCGCCTTGTGGGACCACACGTGGGTGGATTCTTCCGCCACCTCCGCCATCCAGACAGCGTCTTTATTGCGTTCGAACCCGTCGTAGACCGCTGAATCGTCGTTGAGCTGGTCGCCCAAAACGATGACGAGATTCCTCATATGCAACCGGATGCATGCAAACCCCGCCCCGGCGCTATTCTTTTTACCAGATCAACTTCACCGCCAACTGCACTTGCCGCGGATAATTCGAATTCGGCGCCGACACCGCCGCCTTAATCACGCTCCCAAAGTTCACGTCCTCCGGGTTGTTATTGAAAGCCGCATTGCTCACGAAAAACGAGTTCAGCAGGTTAAATACCTCCGCTCGGAACTGCACCCGATATCGCTCATTAATCGCCGTCGTCTTGTTGAACGACGTGTCGATCGACCGCGTCCCCTGCAGCCGCAATCGCCCATCCGTCAACGGCGTCAACCGCGCCGAAAACCGCGGCGTAATCAGGAAATTCGGTTCCGTGCAGCCCGCCTCCTGGCTGAACCGCTGCCAGGTCACCGTGTTGTTCTCGTTCCACCGCTGCACGCATGGCGCCACCGCCTGAATCCGCGCCTGCTTCCAATCAATCGGCAGCCGCGCCTCTTTCAGATACACCACATTCCCCGGCAACGGCCACGGCCGCCCCGATTGCGTCTGCAGGATCAGCGAGTTCTCCCAGCCCTTCAACATCCGTCCCTTCCACCCCGTCGCCCGCCGGAAAAACGGCAACGGCGTCACCGCGCTCACCACAAACCGGTGCGTCCGGTCGAACGCCGCCAAACTGCTGTTCAACACCCCCCGCAACGGGTCCAGGAACGAGTTCCGGTCGATGTTCTTCGCCAGCGTGTAATTCGCCAGCAAATTCGTCCGCTTTGTCCGCACGCTGAACGAACTCTGCAGTGAGTTATAAAAGTTCGCCCCATCGTTCCGCATCAGCTCCGTCAGCGCCCCGAACTGTGGATACGGGCGCTGCAGTTGCCCCCGCGATAGCGTCACGCTGTCGTACCAACTCGTCCCTTCCAGCGCCGGCAGTCCCCGGAACGGATTCGGCAACGATTGGTCGCAGTACGACGGGTTCCCGCCCAGCATGAAGTTGCACCGGTCCCGTACCTCCACCGCGTCCTCGTTGTAAACCTTCGTGTTCTGCAGGTTCTTCCCCCGGCTCCCGGAATAGGTCACCTCCAGCCGCGCCTGCCGGAACACCAGCCGCTGCACGCCAAAACTGAACTGCTCCACCAGCGGGATCTGGAACTTCGGATTCACAAAGTTGAACCCGCGCCCCACATACGTCAATGGCCCCAAATCGTTCCCGTAAGGCGTCAGCACCCCCGTCGGAAACGGGTCGTTGATCTTGTTGTTCACCGGCGTCCTGTTCTCGTTGGCGCTGAAAACGAACGGCGTCGTCAGGCTGTAGCCCGTCGTCTGCAAATAGTCGTTATTCGGGTTCGAATAATACCGCCCCCACCCGCCCCGCAATACCGTCTTAGAATTCAACGAATACGCCACCCCAATCCGCGGCTGGTAGGTATGCGGGTACACATCCGCCGCCCGCCGCGGCACCCCGTTCACGCCCGCAAACTGCATCCCTCCACGCAGGGGCGGCAACTCCGGAAACTGCGCCCGGTTAATCTGCGAGTCCAATGGCGAGACCACCGTCGGGTCAAACCCCCGGTTCATCCGGTTGAAACGCTCCGCCGGCGGCCGGTTATAGTCCACCCGCATGCCCGCATTCACCGTCAACTTCCGCGAAATCTTCCAGTCCAACTGCGCCCACGGGGCCGTGTACGGGAATAGGAAAATCGGAAACACGTTGTAGTTGATACTCCCCGAATTCGGCGTTCCCAACAACCACGAAGCAATCGAATTCCCCGACAACTCATCCGCCCGCAAATAGTCCCGCTGCGTAAACACCTTCGTCGCCCCCAGCGTAAAGACATTCCCGTACGTCTGCGTGGAATACTGCGTCCACCGCATATCCACGCCCGCTTTAAACGTCTTGTTCCCACGAATCCGCGTCACCGTCGGGTGCAGCGTAAACGTGTTGGTAATGTTGTTGCTCGGATAACGCCCCAGCGCGATGTAGTCGGCAAACGTGTACCGCCCGAAAAACGCCCCATACGGCAACTGGTCCACCAGCTTCTTCGGAAACCCCAGCGTCGTCAAATCAAACCCCGCATTGGCGTCCCCCCGCGAACCCTCCACGTACCGGGAAAACGAACTCCGCACATTAAAAATCACCGTCGGCGACAGCGTGCTCACCCAGTCCAGCACGTAGGCGTCGTTGATCCGTTTCAACGGATGCTGCCCATCCTGCCCCGGCCGGTCCCGCACACCGTTCACGGACCGGTCCTCGGTCCGGTCATTGCTCGCATGCCGGAAGAAAAACCGGTGCTTCTCCCCCAGATTCTGATCAATCTTCACCACGAAGTTATAAAAAGTGTCCCGCGCCAGGCTGTTCCCGCCCGAAAGAAAGTAGTTGCTCTGCGCATAGTTCGTCGATGCCGTCGTCGTGTTCGGCTCCGGGAAATAGCCCACAATCTTCTTCGAAATCGGGTTGATCCGGTCCCCCGGAATCACATTCCCCGGAAACGGCACCCGGTCCCACCGGTTGGTCGCCGTATTCTGGAAGCCCGTCGCCGGATCATAGATCGTCACCTGCCGCGCGCGCCCGTCCAACAGCTTCGAAAAGTCCCCGTTCCGCATCTCCTTGGCCGGCACGGACAATACCAGCGGCTGCGGCGTCGCCTCCCGGTATCCCTCGTAATTCAGCAGGAAAAACGTCCGGTTTCGCCCGTTGTACAACTTCGGAATCCGCACCGGCCCGTCCATCTGCACGCCGTACTGGTCCTGGAAATGCCCGTCCTTCTCCGCCCCTCGCGCGTTGTTCTGAAACGAATTGGCGTCCCACGCATTTCGCCGCGCAAACTCGTACACCGTCCCGTGCATCTTGTTCGTGCCGCTCTTCAACACCACATTTACCACCCCGCCCGACGTC
>CAMATG010000795.1 GCA_945860645.1 Candidatus Sulfopaludibacter sp. SbA3
AGCGCCAACAAATCCTCGACGAACACACCAAACTCGCCCGCTTCGTCCGCCAACTCGGCGGCAAACATCTCAAAATCAACTCCGGCCCCCGCCGCCCCACCGGCACCACCAACGAGGACCTCAGACACATCGCCGAAACCTTCAACCAACTCGGCAAACGCACCGCCGCCGAAGGCATCCTCCTCGCCCCCCACGCCCACATGTGGAGCCAGTTCGAAAACCAGCACGAAATCGACTCGGTCATGTCCCACACCGACCCCAAAACCGTCGCCTTCGTCCTCGACACCGGCCACACCACCATGGCCGGCATCGATCCCGTCGCCCTCGCCTTCAAGCTCAACCACCGCGTCGTCGAATACCACCTGAAAGACACCAAACCCGAAACCTACGCCGGCGCCAAAACCCGCCTCGACCGCCCTGGCGACATGATGGCCAATCCCCCGTTCTTCCCCCTCGGATCGGGCGGCGTCGACTTCCCCAGCCTCAAGAAACACCTCGACAACATCGCCTGGAAAGGCTGGCTCACCACCGAACTCGACACCTCCCCCCAACGCCCGCCCAAGGAAAGCGCCGCCATCAGCCTCCGCTACCGCAAGGAAACCCTGAAAATCGATGGCTGACGGCTACCGCGGTCGCTTCGCCCCCTCCCCCACTGGCCCCCTACACTTCGGGTCCCTCGTCGCCGCCATCGCCTCTTGGCTCCACGCGCACCGCCACAACGGCAAATGGCTCGTCCGAATCGAAGACATCGACGAACCACGCTGCGTCCCGGGTGCCGACACGCTCATCCTAAAAACTCTCGAAGCCTACGGCCTGGAATGGGACGAAGAAGTCGTCTGGCAAACCCAACGTCACCCGCTCTACGCCGCAGCCCTCGAACAACTCAAACACCACACCTTCCCTTGTGCCTGCACTCGCAAGGAAATCCCAGGCCGCTACCCCGGCACCTGCCGCAACGGCCACCCGCCCGGCCGCGAACCCCGAGCCATTCGCCTCCGTGTCCCCGAAGACATGCCCTGCGGCGACGTCGTCCTCCGCCGCGCCGATGGCCTCTACGCCTATCAATTCGTAGTCGTCGTCGATGACGCCGCCCAAAACATCACCCACGTCGTCCGCGGTGCCGACTTACTCGATTCGACCCCGCCCCAAGTCTACCTACACAACTTACTCAACAACCCCGTCCCCACTTACATCCACTTACCCATCGCCACGAACGCCGCCGGCGAAAAACTCAGTAAACAAACCAAAGCCCCCCCCATCTCGCCCGCCGGTGACACCGCAACCCTCCGAAAAGCCATCGCATTCCTAGGCGTGGCGCCGGGCCCCGGCGCCACCTGCCGCGAAATCCTGACTGCTACCCTTTCACAACCAAATTCACCAACTTATCCGGCACAAAGATAACCTTCACCACCGGCTTCCCGTCCACAAACGGAGCCACCTTCTCATCGGCCAGCGCCATCCGCTCCACGTCTTCTTTCGACGTCCCGAACGGCACCGTCATCCGCGAACGCAGCTTCCCGTTTACCTGAACGACAATCTCCGCCCCGTCTTCCTTCGCCAACTCGGCGTTAAACTCCGGCCACGCCTGCTTGAACACGGGCCCCGTCCGCCCCATCAACTCCCACATCTCCTCACACACATACGGAGTAAACGGCGCCAGTAACAACACAACCTTCTCCAACACTTCCCGCAGCGCCGGACCCGTCATCTGCGCTTCATTCGCGTAGATATCGTTCACTAACTCCATAAACGCCGCAATCGAAGTGTTAAAGTGCCACCGCGAATCAAAATCGCTCGTAATCTTATCAATAGTCTGGTGTAACTTCCGCAACACCTTCCGGTCGGCCTCGGTCGGCTCGCCCGGCACATCCAGCCGGTCAATCGACCGCGTCACAAACCGGAACACGCGCCCAATAAAGCGGTACGCGCCCTCCGCCCCCGATGTGGTCCAATCCAGATCGCGCTCCGGCGGCGCCGCGAACAGCTCAAACAGCCGCCCCGTATCGGCGCCAAACTCGTCCATCATCGCATCGGCGGAAACCACATTCCCCTTGGACTTCGACATCTTCGCGCCGTCTTTGATCACCATCCCCTGCGTGAACAAACGCGCGGCCGGCTCGTCATTCGAAATCAGCCCGATATCCCGCATCATCTTCGTCCAGAACCGCGAATAAATCAGATGCAGAATCGCGTGTTCCACGCCGCCAATATACTGGTCAATCGGGAACCAATAAGCAATCTTCTTCGGGTCAAATGGCGCCTCGGAGTTATGCGCATCGCAGTAACGGTAGAAATACCACGACGAATCCACAAACGTGTCCATCGTGTCGCACTCGCGCTTCGCCGCCCCACCGCACTTCGGGCACGTCGTGTTGACGAAATCCTCACTCGCGGCTAGCGGCGATTGCCCCGTCCCGGTAAACTGCACGTTCGACGGCAACAGCACCGGCAACTGCGCATCCGGCACCGGCACCACGCCGCACGCCGCGCAGTGAATCATCGGAATCGGCGTGCCCCAATAGCGCTGCCGCGAAATGCCCCAGTCCTTAATCCGGAACGTAATCGCCGCCTCGCCAAAGCCATTGGCCTGCGCAAACGCTGCCATCTGCTTCCGCGCATCGCCGCTCGCCAACCCGCTCCACTGGCCGCTGTTTTCCACCACCCCGTAGTCGCCGAAGCTCTCAGTCACCGTCTCCGGCAACACCCCGTCTACCGGCCGAATCACCGGCACAATCGGAATCCCGTACTTCGTGCAGAACTCAAAGTCCCGCTCATCGTGCGCCGGCACCGCCATAATCGCGCCCGTGCCATACCCGGTCAAAACGAAGTTCGCCACCCACACCGGCACCCGCGCCCCGTTAAACGGATTCACGGCGTACATCCCGGTAAAGATGCCCTCTTTCTCCACATCGCCCGGGCCCTGCGTCGCCCGCTTGTCGATCATCGCCTTCACTTCGGCGGCCTTCTCGCCAGTCACATACTGCTTGACGAGATCATGCTCCGGCGCCAAAATCACACACGTCGCGCCGTAGATCGTATCCACACGCGTTGTAAACACGCGCACCTTCTCACCCGTCTCCAACTGGAAATCCACCTCGGCGCCTTCGCTCCGGCCAATCCAGTTGGTCTGCATAGCCAGCACGCGGTCAGGCCAGCCACTCTGCAGCTTTTCAATGTCCTGCAGCAGTTCATCGGCATACGCGGTGATCTTAATGAACCACTGCGTCATCTCCTTCTGTTCCACCGGCACCGTCTCGTGCCGCCAGCAACAGCCGTCCACCACCTGCTCGT
>CAMATG010000796.1 GCA_945860645.1 Candidatus Sulfopaludibacter sp. SbA3
GAACTCCGCGGTGACGGGCAAGCCGCGCTTGACCCACTCTTCCAACTTGGCGATCTGCTCGGCGGGCAGCTTTTTCCCCGGCGGCATTTTCAATCCGCCTTCGTGGCGGACCGCCTGCAGAATCAGACTCGCGGCGTCCCCGGAGGCCGCGGCCGGACCGCGGTTGCCGCCTTTCAAAATCGCTTCCTTCGAATCGAGCGCCAACCCGCTGTTGAGACCGTTGACAGAGTGGCAACCCTGGCAATTGGTTCGCAACAACGGACGGACTTCTTTATCGAAGAATTCAACGTCGGCGGGTGCTTGCGCAAACGCCGATACGCCAAATAGCAAACAGATGGCAAGCCGCATGTTGCCACTCATTATATCAATGCGCGGGGGGATATTGCGGGGCCCTATGCGAGTTTCCGGAACATCATTCGCTAGCCCACCGAGGCGCCCCCGCCGGGCGCCCCGCTGGGAGTCAGGATTAACGGCCGACGGCGGCGGTGGCGAAGCGGGCGATCACTTCGCGTTCGGCACGATACCAGTCTTCTTCGGGCGAGCCCATCGGGCAACCGCGTTCGATCCACGATTGATACGCGCGTTCTTCCACTTGGCGAACGTCGATGGCGATCTGGGTTTCAACCGCTTCGGAGAGATTGACGATGGATTCGGCGACCGGCTCAGCGATAGACTTCGGAGCCGCTTTCCGGCGGGGAGCCGCCGTCTTTGCTTTGGGGGCCACTTCGACAACAGCGGAAACAGCCTTTTTCGTACGGGTTTTCTTCACTGCGGGAACGCTAGCATCGCTAACCGGGGGAGGTGCAATCGTAGCATCGTTCGCTTTCTTTGTGGGCATTTGGGGGTAGTCACTCCTATCTTGTATGAGAAATCGACTCACAACGGGGTAACGAGGAGGAACGAGCTCTCGGTTTATTTTACTAGAGTTGGGTGTTAACTTGCAGTTACGCTGGAGCTATGCGCGGACGGCCGATGGCATTGCTTGCCGCAGTGCCCCTTTTCTATCAGGACGTCCAGCCGATTCTGGAGCGGCATTGCCAATCCTGCCATCGGCCCGGCGAGGCGGCTCCCATGGCGCTGGTCACCTACGAACAGGCGCGTCCTTACGCGCGCGCCATCCGCGATGCCGTCTTGCGCCATACGATGCCGCCCTGGTTTGCGAAGGCCGCGCCGGGCGAATTCGCCAACGACCCGCGGCTGACGGCGACCGAACTTTCGATCCTGCGCCGGTGGGCCGAGGGCGGTGCGCCGGCGGGGAAAGTGATCGGCAAAGGGCGGCAATGGACCGAAGGGTGGCGTATCGGGACGCCCGATGCGGTGGTGGAGATGCCGCATGCCTACACGGTTCCGGCTTCGGGCGAAGTGGAATACCAGCACGTCATCGTGCCCACCGGGTTTGCCGAGGACCGGTGGGTGACGGCGCTTGAGGTCCGTCCATCCAGCCGAGCCCACGTGCATCATGCCGTCGTATTCGTCCGCCCGCCGCGATCGGTCTGGCTCCGATCGCAAACGGTGGGCGCGTTGTTCACAGCCAAAGGCCAGGCGCTGGCCGGGCTGTCCACCATCGATGAAGTGATCGCGTCGTACCTGCCGGGGGCCGACCCGCACTCCTATCCGCCGGGCATGGCGAAGTTGATCCCCACAGGCAGCGACCTGATCTTCCAAATTCACTACACGCCAAACGGGCGCGCCGCCGAGGATCAGACGCGGATCGGCCTCGTCTTCGCCAAGGAACCGCCACACACAAGGGTGTATTCACTCTCCATCGCGCAGGGAAAGTTCGAGATTCCGCCGCTGGAGCCCTCCCACGCCGTACAGGCGATTTTCCCCGTCCATACGCCGACCGCGATTTACGCCCTGGCGCCGCACATGCATCTCCGCGGAAAATCGATGCGCGTGACGGTGCTGGCACCGGACGATACCGAGCGGGTGCTGCTCGACGTCCCCCGGTACGACTTCAATTGGCAGCTGGTCTACCGTCCGGCGAAACCGATTCCGATTGAACGGGGCACAGAACTGATCATCGATTCGGTGTTCGACAACTCCCCGGGAAATCCGAGGAACCCGGACCCCAAAGCGACAGTGCGCTGGGGCGAACAGAGCCGGGAGGAGATGGCAGTCTGTTTTGTGGACTTCCTGCTTCCCCTCCCCATTTCGCCGAATGAGATCTTCCGCGCGCCGCGGTTCGGCCGTTAGCCGATCTTCAGGTAACGGACACAAACCGGCACCGGCGCTTTGACCGGGGCACCCACCTGTTCCAGCGCGCCGGAGGTTTGATTGATGCGGAAAAGGACGATCGTGTCGGTGTTCTGGTTAGCGGCGATTAGGAATTGTCCGGTAGGATCGATCGAGAAGTTGCGTGGAACCGCGCCTTGCGTCGATTTGTGTTCCACCGTTTTCAGCTTGCCCGTGGCCGCGTCCACCTGGAAAACGGCGATCGTGTTGTGTCCGCGATTGGAACCGTAGACGAACTTACCGTTCGGATGCGCGACCACCTCGGCCGTGGAGAAGCCCTTTTCCACCGGGCCGGGCAGGGTGGTGATGGTGTCGATCTCCGTCAACGTTCCTTTGGCGGCATTCCAGTTGAAGGCCGTCACCGTGCAAGCCATCTCATTAATAACGTAGGCGTACTTGCCGGACGGGTGGAAGGAGAAGTGGCGCGGACCGGAACCGGCCTTTACTTTGGTGAAGGCCGGTTCGTTGGGAGTCATCGCGCCCGTGGCCGCGTTGAAATTGTAGACCTTGACTTGATCCAACCCGAGGTCGGCAACGATGACGTGCTTGTTCTGCGTGTCGAAATTGACCGAATGCGCGTGGGGGCCCTTCTGGCGCCCGGGATCCGAACTGGTGCCGGCGTGCTGATGGAAAGCTGTCCGCTCACCCAGCTTTCCATCGGGGCCCAGCGCGAAGGCGGCGCAACTGCCCGACCCGTAGTTGGCAATGACGGCGAACTTACCGTTGCGGGAGATGTTGACGTGGCAGGTGGTAGTACCGCCCGCCGCGACTTCATTCAAACGTTCGAGTTTACCGCTGGAGGCGTTGATTTTAAAAGCAGTTACCGAGCCGCTGGCCTGGCCCTGGTATTTGTCGATCTCATTGACGGCATAGAGGTACTTGCCCGTAGGATGGATGGCCAGGATCGACGGATTCTCGGTTTCGGCAACCAAGCCCTCCGGCGTAAGCGTGCCAGCCCCGGTATCGAGCACGAAGCTGTAGATCCCCTTGCTGTCCCCCCGGGAGTAGGTTCCGATATAGGTCCGGAACTTCCCGCCGGTCCCCTTGGCGACCAGA
>CAMATG010000797.1 GCA_945860645.1 Candidatus Sulfopaludibacter sp. SbA3
GAACGGCACAATCACCCCCACCTGCCGGGAACTGGCGTACAGCACCGGCGCCGCCGTCCCATCGAACAGCACTCGCGTCTCGCCTGCCACCGTCCCCACCCGCCTTTGCGCCGTCAGCGTCAATCCAGCCAACTCCGCCGGCCCGATCTCCAGCCCGAACAGAGTCACGATTTCCCCCGGCGCCACTGGTCCCGTAAAGTACGAGGCACCATTCACCACCCCGGTCGCCGTCAACACGCCCGGCTGCGCGAACTGCGCCCGAAGGTCCAGATCCCCCGTCACCGTCACCGTTTTCGAAGCCGCCCCGCCCGGCAGATTCCCGCCCCATCCCGCGAACGAATAGCCGTTCACCGGCGCCGCCGTTATCGTCACGTTCGATCCCGCCGCCACGAATCCATTCACCGGCGCGGGCTCCATCACAATCCGCCCGCCCGCCGTCGGCGCCACGCTCGTCAGCACCTGATACGAACTCTCAAAGCCGGCCGTAATCGTCGCGCCCTCGGCCACCGCCGTCACCGTGTGCCGCTGCCCGCCGCCGTCGCTCCAGTCGCGCCAAACGTGCGAAGCCGCCCCGCCCTGCGTCGTCTGCGTCAACGTCTCCACGCTGATGTCGTGCCGCGTCCCGGCCACCCAGGTAAACCGCCGCGGCGAAGTGTAGGCGGTCCCGTCCACCTGAATACGCAGCCCCGGCGGATTGGTCGTCACCGTCGTAACTGCACTCCGCGTGAAGGTGGCCGTGTAGGTCAACTGTCCCGACGTCGCCGCGAACCGGATCGGATTCGCGCTCCCATGCGTGGCGAAAAATCCCAACCCGCTCCAGTTGGTAAACCCAAATCCCGCCGCCGGCTCCGCTTCCAATTCCACCAGCCGTCCATCCGGAACAAACTCGTACTCCAGCCCGGGCCGCATCACCACGCGCCCGCTCCCGGCCGGCGTCGCCGCCACCGGTAATCGGTACATCCGCCGCATGTGCGCCGTGTACACCGTCGTCGCCGGCGACGCGACGATCGTGTGCGTCCGCTCCCCAAAATCACTCCACCGCGCGAACCACAAATCCGCCCCGTCCACGGCCACATCGGCCACCCCGATCGTGTGCCGCGAACCCGCCGCCCAATCGAACTCCGCCGGCGTTCGCACCGTCCGCCCATCCACCACCACCGCGATCCCGTCCGGGTTCGACGCAATCACCGTCTTCGCCGGTTGCCCGCCATACACACGCACCACCGTGTCCAGGTCCGACGCCGCCAGCCCCACCCGCTGCCCCAGCGGAATGCCCTCCGGAATCGTCTCCATCGCCACCGTCCCCGGCAACGCAAACCCGGTCACCCCGTAGTGCATGATCGAGTCGTACGGGTACGCGCCCACGTCATCGGCATTGGCAATTGCCTGCGTATACTGGCTCAAGTTATCCCGTTCAATCGACCCCTCCCGCACCCGCAAATACAGATCCCGGTCCTCCCGCGACTGCGTATGAAACAGCCCCGCCGTGTGCCCAATCTCATGAATCAGCGACCCCAGCGAACAATCGTCGATCACGTTAATAAACTGCTGCCCGCCGATCATTCCCACGCTCGAACTGCACGCCCCCGTCGTCCGCCGCCGGAACTGCAGGTAGTTCGGCTCCGTCGTCCGCGCCACCATCCGGATTGGCGTCCGCGTGTTCCAATGCGCAATCGCCCCTTCGATCCGCGCGCGCTCCGGAATATCGCCATCGATCACATACGGAATCGTGCTGTTGGTCCACCGCGCGATCTGCCCGGAAGCCACCGCCGACGCCCGCGACCCCTTGCCCAACCCCGCCACCGGCCCCAGCACGATATCGCCCTGCCAGACGGCCTCGCCCTGCACCACCTCGTACCGAACCCGGCGCCCCTCGATCTCCGCCTCGCGCCAATCTCTCTGCCCCCACGCGCAGCCCACCGCCAACAATCCAATCAGGATCCGCATACACCCATTTTCATTAAATTGGTGCCAGGCACCAATTTAATCTTTCCCGCCCGATAATCACCTGCAATCCCGCCCGGAACCACAAAAATCCCCTAGTTTCTAGGAAAAACCCCAAAAACTACCACCCCAAACATGAAACCCGTGCCAGGCACCAATTTAATATTGAAACGCCGATATCGATGCAAACCCTGCCGCCCCCGCCGCCACGCATGCCGGAGCATTCCCCTCGTTCACCCCGCCCAACGCCAACACCGGGATCCCCACCCGCCCACACGCCTCTTCCAACAACCCCACCCCCAACGCCGGCCCATACCCTGGCTTCGACGGCGACGCGAAGATCGGGCTCAAAAATACATAGTCCGCCCCCTCCCCCGCCGCCCGCTCCACGTCCCCGATCGAATGGCACGACACCCCGATCAGAAACCCCGCCTCCACCCACCGCCGCACCAGCGAAGGCGCAATCGACGAACCCGGCAAATGCACCCCCGCCGCCCCCGCCGCCAGCGCCACATCCACCCGCGTATTCACAATCACCCGCGGCCCCCGCCCCACCAGCTCCCGCACCATCTCCGTCAACACCCGCGCCGCCAATTGTTTCTCCCGCACCTGCACCCAATCCACGCGCCCCAACACCGCCAGGCCACCCCCCCGCCCATCGGTAATCGCGCACCGGATCATGACTTGATCAGCCGCAACGCCGGCGGCGGAATCTCCACCGCGAACTCCTCGGCCCGGGCCATCCCTTCCCAATCCGCCCGCGCAATCTCCGCTCGGAAATCACCGGCAAACAACAACCGCGCCCGGTCCTGCCCCGCCACCACGTGCAGCAACTCCAACCCCATCGTCCCCGCCGGCGCCCGCCCATCGCGCGGCAGCACCCGCACCTGCCCCGGCACCACGCACAGCGTCACATGCGAACCCTTCATATGCCCCGGATAGTACACCCCCGGAATCTCCCACTCGCCGACTTGCAACCGGCTCGTGTTCCGCCCCGGATCGAGCGCCAGAATCTCCGCCGCCAGCAAATTGTAAATCCCCATCTGCCGCGCAATCTCCACCGACCCCGGCGCGTCCATCACCCCCTGCGGCGTCCCGCTCTGCACAATTCGCCCCTGCCGGAAAACATGCATCTGGTCGCCCAGCTCCAACGCCTCCTCCAGGTCGTGCGTCACCAACAGCGCCGGCATCGGAAAGTCGTGTTGCACATCCCGCAAAATCGCATACAACTCCTGCCGCAAAACCGTGTCCAGCCCCTGCGCCGGCTCGTCCAACAGCAGAATCCGCGGACTCGCCAACAACGCCCGCGCAATCGATCCCCGCTGCTTCTGCCCGCCTGATA
>CAMATG010000798.1 GCA_945860645.1 Candidatus Sulfopaludibacter sp. SbA3
TTGGGCCTTCTGCTGGGGGCGGGTGGTGAGCCGGTTTTGGACGTTTTCGACGAGCTTATCGAGGTCGGTTTCGCGGGTATCGATGTGGGTGCCCTGGTAGGCGCCGGGAAGGAACGCGGACTTCCAGTTTTGCGCGCCGCGGATGGGCAGACCGCCGGGGCAGAGGGAGATGAAGCCGGGGAGGTTTTGATTCTCCGAGCCGAGGCCGTAGACGACCCAGGAGCCGAAGCTGGGACGGCTTTGTTGCTGCGCGCCGCAGTTCATCATCATCAACGACGGCTCGTGGTTGGGCACTTCGGTGTGCATGCTGCGGATGACGCAGAGGTCGTCGGCGTGCTGGGCGACCTTGGCGAAAACATCGCTGATTTCGAGGCCGGATTTGCCGTACTTTTTGAAGGCGAACGGGGACGGGAGGGCGGTACCGGTTTTGCGTTCGGTGCGGAGGTGGACGGGCAGCGGCTGGCCGGCGTATTTCTGCAGGGCCGGTTTGTAGTCGAACGTGTCCATGTGCGACGGGCCGCCGTTGGCGAAGATGTGGATGACGCGTTTGGCTTTGCCGGGGAACTGGGATTTGCGGGGGGCCAGGGGGCCGGCGAGGCCGGCTTGTTCAAAGACGCTGGCCAGGCCGACCAGGCCGAGGCCGGCGCCTACGCGGCGGAAGAGATCGCGACGGTTTACTTGGTGCATGGGGTTAGTCCAGGAACGCGAATTCATTGGTTAAGAGCAGCACTTGCGCGAGTTGTTCGCGGGGGGTGAGGTTACGGATTGCGGGGCCCGAGAACTGGGCGCGAGCGTCCCATTTTTGGGTGCCGATGGAGAGAACGGGGCTCCATTGGAAGTCGTCGGCTTCGTAGTCGCCGACCGAATCGACGACGAAGTCGATGATCTCGCCTTGTTCGACGTCGATGGCTTTCAGTTCTGTATCCACGCTGGGGTTTGCTTTGTAGGAGATGCCGTCGGCGGGCGGGGGTGGCGGGTTGACGCGCCACTTGCCGAGAACGCCTTTCTTGTTCGAGATGGCCCAGCCGCGGATGCCGTTGGAGAAGTGGAAACGGATGGCGAGGGCGCCGACGTTGAGGACGAGTTTGCCTTCCAGGTTGAGCGAGCCCGAGACGGGGGCGACCCAGCGGCGGACGGCGGCGTTGGAGAGATCGTCACCGGGGGCGCCGCCGTTGGCGGTGAGCTTCGCTACGCCGGTTTTGGCGTCGAGACCGGCGGAGGCGTTCTGCCAGGCGCGGCCGGTGAAGAAGCGGAAGGGGGCGAAGTTGGATGTGGTGCCGGCGTCGGGATCGAGCGTGGCGGTGCCGTACTGCCAAGGGTTGGCGGGGGCTGAAGGGACGGGCGGATTTGCGGTCCAGAAGGGGGTGGCTTGTTGGCGTTCGGTGGCGGACGGCGGGCGGTGGAGGACTGACTTGTAGAGACTATCGAGATCGCTCGCGCGGGCGGCCACCGATTGGGCCATTTCGCCGATGAAGGGGCTGTTGAGGAGGAACAGGCCTTGCTGCGGGACGGTGGTTTGGTAGCGCTGGGGGGAGTGCTGTTCGGGGTCGGCGACGTCGAAGGTTTTGAGCAACGCCAGCGGGCGTTCGCGCTCGATCATGGCATAGATTGTCCGACGCGGATCGGCCGGGGTAGCGACGAGGGAGATGGGCTGGCCGCCCTGGGCGTCATCGAGTTTGTCGGCCGTGGCGAGCATGGCGTCCCGCATGGCTTCGAAGTCCAGACGGCGGCGGGGCATGCGCCAAAGGAGCTTGTTTTCGGGGTCTTTGGCGCGGGCTTCGGGACGGTCGGCGCTGGATTGGCGGTAGGTCTCGGAAAGCACGATTTGGCGGATCAACTGTTTGATGGACCAGGTTTGGCGGAAGTTGGCGGCGAGGGTGTCGAGGAGTTCGGGGTGGGTGGGGAGATCGCCGCGGATGCCGAAGTCCGAGGGGGTACGGACAAGGCCTTCGCCGAAGAGGCGTTGCCAGACGCGATTGACCATGACGCGGGCAGCGACGGGGTTTTGTTCGGCGGTGATGGCGCGGGCGAGTTCGAGGCGGCCGGAGCCGTTGGTGAAGCAGGGTTGGGCTTTGGTGAGGACGGAGGGGAAGCAGCGGTTGACGGGGTCGCCGAGATCGTTTTGATTGCCGCGGGTGAAGACGTAGGCGGGTTTGATGACGGGTTTATCGTTGGCGCCGACGGCGACGGCAGGGGAGCCTCGGTAGGCGGCATCGTTGAGCATGGCTTCGTACTGCCATTGGAGGTCGCGGGTGGTGTTGGCGTCGCCTTCGGTCATGATGGACGGGAAGTCTTCGACGGGAACGTCGGTGGGGCCGTGGAGGAGCGCCTTGTATGCGGGGGTTTGGAGGCGGGCGAGGTAGGTTTCGACGGGGGATTCGGTGGCTTTGCGCCAGTCGGCGAAGAGGGGGTTTGTATCGACGGCGTCGGCCCAGCGGGCGAGGACGAGCGAGTTCAGATTCTTTTCGCGGGCGAAGTTATCGAGGCGGGCGCGGGTGACTTTGCGGCCGTCCCAGAGGGCCTGCAGGTAGCGGCGGAGGTCGGCGGGGGCGCGGAGTTCGGCGCGGAGGACTTCGAGGCGTTCGTTGATGAAGTCGGAGAGGATGCGTTTGCGGGTGGCGGCGCGCTGTTCGTAGAAGGCCGGGAGTTTGGCGATTTGCACGGGTTCGACGCCGTAGCGGGTGTTGGCGAAGACGCCGTATAGGCCGTAGTAATCCTTGGTGGGGATGGGGTCGAATTTGTGGTCGTGGCAGCGGGCGCAGGCGACGGTGAGGCCGAGGAGGCCGCGGGTGACGAGATCGATTTTGTCGTCGACGACGTCGGGGAGGTCGACGGCGCGGTTGGGGTTGTAGCCGAGAGAGAGGAAGCCGAGGGCGGCGTGGTCCTTTTTCGGGGTGTTGGGGAGCTGGTCGGCGGCGAGTTGGAGGGCGAGGAATTTGTCGTAGGGGACGTCTTTGTTGAAGGCGTCGATGAGCCAGTCGCGGTAGGTGAAGGAGAGGAGGATGGCGCGGCTAAGGAAGCCGGTATCGGCATAGCGGGCGACGTCCATCCAGTGGCGGGCCCAGCGTTCGCCGAAGCGGGGGGAGGCGAGGAATTTATCGGCAGCTTGTTCGACGGTGAGTTGGTAGTCCGAAGCGGCGGGCGGGAGGCCGGTGAGATCGAAACTAAGGCGGCGGATGAGGGTGCGGTGATCGGCGGCGGGGGCGGGGGTGAGGCCGGATTCGGCGAGTTTGGCGCGGATTTGCTGATCGATACTGCTGGGGGCGGG
>CAMATG010000799.1 GCA_945860645.1 Candidatus Sulfopaludibacter sp. SbA3
GAAGAAACCGTCCTCCAAGCCGCCGGCCAGCTCCGCCTCTTCGCCGCCCAGAAGTTCAACGACCGTCACAAGCTGCTCGACCCCACCGACTTCCGTTTCTGCTGGGTGCTCGACTTCCCGATGTTCGAATGGAACGACGAAGACGAACGCTGGGTCGCCGCCCACCATCCCTTCACCTCGGTTCATGACGAGGACATCGACAAGCTCACGGCCGACCCGGCCCGCTGCCGCGCCAAGAGCTACGACATCGTGCTCAACGGCACCGAGCTCGGCTCCGGCTCCATCCGTATCCACCGCCGCGACATCCAGTCGCAGGTCTTCAGCGCGCTCGGCCTGTCGCCGGAAGAAGCCCAAACCAAGTTCGGCTTCCTGCTCGAAGCGTTAGAATACGGCGCTCCGCCGCACGGCGGCATCGCGCTCGGCCTTGATCGTCTTGTGATGATCCTCGCCGGCGAAAAATCGCTCCGCGACGTCATTCCGTTTCCCAAGACCGCCAAGGGTACGGACCTCATGTGCGAAGCCCCCAGCGAGGTTCCCGACAAGAACCTCCGCGAGCTCAACATCCAAGTCCGAGCCAAACGCACCTAGGATTCCCCTGGGAGCCGTGCTACCGGATAAATCCGCAATTACAGAAAACCCCGATAGGCGGCGAGCAACCACTCGCCGTCTTTCTTTTCATGACCCTGTTATCGGGATCCTCCTCACTTCGCCCCGCTCTCTACTTCGCCGCCTCCGCCGCAATCTTCACTCTTCTGCTCACCGGCAGTCGCAAAGGCACACTTCTCATCGCCGCCGCCGTCACGCTCGCCACCTTCGCCGTCTGGCCCCGCCGGGCCGACCAACCCATCCATGCCGCCGTCCTGACCGCCCTCCTCACCAACCCGATCGCGGCCATCGTCCCCACGTTCCTAACGAAACTCGACCCCCGCCCGGACACGCCCCTCGTCTATCTGCAGATCCACGCCAACATGACCGCCGACGTCTTCCTCTACGGCTGCTCCCTCCTCATCGTCCTATTCCCCATCATTTGCCACTATTGGCTGACAACTCCCGCCCCGCCCCCGCGCCTATAAGGGCATGGATACCGAACGTATACAAGTCATCCCCCAGGGCTATGAAAACCTGGCCTGCTCCTACGCCAAACCCGCCGCCTGGAAAACCGCCGACATCCCGCCCCAAGCCTTCGACAACGAAGACCCCTACTTCTTCCTCCCCCTCGTCGCCGCCGTCTCCCCCGATGGCGCCGGCGCCTTCACCGTCGGCGCCCGCCCCGCCTACCCCGACGGCACCCTCATCCAGTGGCTCCAACACCTCGCCGCCCACGACAACATCGTCATCGAAGACATCCGCCTCTTCGAAGCCGACGGCATGCGCGGCCTCCTCTTCGACGGCCGCCAACCCGGCGACACCGCCGACTTCCTCATGCGCAATCTCTACATCGAAGACGGCGGCGTCCTCTACGCCGTCGCCGCCATGGCCCTCGAACCCTATTTCGAAGCCATCGAACCCTGGCTCACCGCCATGACCACCTCCTTCCGGCCCGCCGAAATCAACGGCCCCACCGTCGAACTCGACACCGTCCCCGACACCGCCTTCCCGTCCCAACTCCTAAGCGCCGCCCTCCCAATCCCCGCCCACTGGTCAGCCACCGAAGACGCCGCCACCACCACCATCACCCAACAGCCCGATCAAGCCATCGTCATCCAAATCGACCGCCGCCCCGTCGACCAGACCCTCCTCGACACCCTCCACGCCGCCCACCCCGGCGCCAACTCCATGCGCAACACCGAAGACGGCGTCGAAGTCCTCCTCCTCGCCGGCCTCGACGAACCCTTCCCCTTCCGCGCCTACTTCGTCCGCCCCCGCCCACAGTCCAGCGAGATGTTCGTCGTCGAAGTGAATTTCCGCGACGGCTTCATGCAACAAGCCATTCCCGCCGCCCGAAACATCCACCTCGCCCTCGCCGAAAGCTAAGGCGTCGAAAATCCAGCCAGCCGCGGCGCCCGCACGTCCTCTTCCCACCGCGCCAGCAACGACCGCAACCGCGCCGCCACCTCCGGTCGCTCCGCCAGCAGGTCCCGCTTCTCCTGCTCATCCGCGGCCAGGTTAAACAGATACTGTTTCCCGGAATCGTCGATATACTTCCAATCGCCCTCGCGAACGGCCTTCCTGCGCGCCTTCCCCCGCTTGTACCGCCAGTACACCGTCCGCGCCACCGCCGCCCGTCCGTCGCGCACGAAGGGCAACAAGTCCATCCCGTCCAACCGCCGCCCCGCCGGAACCCGCACACCCGTCGCCGCCGCGATCGTCGGCAATAGATCCATCGTCAGGCTCACCTGCCCAACCGTCCCGCCCGCCGCGATCCGCCCCGGCCACCGCATCGCGCACGGCACCCGAATCCCGCCCTCAAATACCGAACTCTTCAATCCCCGGTACGGCGCATTCCGCCCGTTCGGATCCCCGCCATTGTCACTCAAAAACAGGAGCAGTGTGTTCTCCGCCGCCCCCATCGTCTCCAACTGCCGCAGTACCCGGCCCACGCAAGCGTCCAGCCGCTCCACCATCTTCGCGAACGTCGGCCGGTGCCGGTCCCGATGCGGCGCCGCCCCCAAACTCGCGTCCGGATCCTGGATCGGCGTATGCGGCGCCGTATACGGCAAGTACAGAAAAAACGGTTTCTCCTGCCGCCGCCGTCCCAGCCATTCCACCGCCGCGTCCGTGAATAGATCCGTCAAATACCCCTTCCGCTGCACCGGCCGCTCGCCCTCGTACAACTGCGAATGCCCGGCCCCCTCTCCCATTTCCTCATGCGTAAAGTAATCGGAGTTCCCGCCCAAAATGCCGAAATAGGTGTCAAACCCATGCCGCAGCGGCCCAAATTTCGCCATATAGCCCAGATGCCACTTACCGAAACACGCCGTATCGTATCCCCCGCTGCGTAGCAATCGCGCCAGTGTCAACTCGCCCACCGGGAGCCCCAATTCGCCCTTCTTCTGCAGCCACTCCGCCTCGTCATACCGGCCCAGATTATTCACCCCGATCGCGCACTCCAGCCCGCCCACCCGATGCTGGTACCGCCCCGTCAACAGCGCGCACCGCGTCGGCGTGCACTCCGGCGCATTCGCATAGAACTGCGTCAGCCGCACCCCCTGCCGCGCGATCGAATCGATATGCGGTGTCGCCACGTCCGGGCAACCGTTCATCGCGACATCGCCCCAACCCATATCATCGGCCAGGATCAGCACAACGTTCGGGCGCGGC
>CAMATG010000800.1 GCA_945860645.1 Candidatus Sulfopaludibacter sp. SbA3
CGGCCGTCGGCCGGCGCGCCAGCGCCAGCCGATAGGCCAGTTCAATCTGTGCCGCCTCGCCCTCCGCCTCCCGCCGCAGTCGCTCGGCGAAGTGCCGCGCCTGCCGGTTGATGAAGTCGCCGTTGAACAACTGCAACGCCTGCGGCGCCACCGATGTCGTCTGCCGCTTCGCCGCCGGCCGCGTCGTGTCGCACAGGTCCAGCACCTCCATCAGCGGCACCATCAACGACCGCTTCACGATGTAGTAAATCGCCCGTCGCGAAGCCTTATCCTCGTCATACGGCTTCCAGATCTTCTCCGGATCGCTCGACCCCTCCAGCGCCTCTTTCTGCATCTTCGGATACACAAAATCGCCGTAAACCTGCGTGTTCAAACGCCCGCTCACCGCCAGCGCGGAATCCAGAATGGCCTCCGCCTCCAGCCGCCTGTATGGCGTCTTCCAAAGCAACCGGTTCTCCGGGTCCACCGCCGCGTAGGCCGCATTGCCCGTCTTCGCCATCCGGTACGTGTTGCTGCTCAAAATCAGAGTGTGCAGCTTCTTCAAGGACCAGCCGTTGTCCATGAACCACACCGCCAGCCAGTCCAGCAGCTCCTCGTGCGACGGCTTATCGCCCATCACCCCGAAATCATTGGCGGTCCGCACAATCCCGTCCCCGAAGTGCCACTGCCAGACGCGGTTCACAATCACCCGCGCCGTCAGCGGATTCTCCCTCGATGCGATCCACTTGGCCAGCCCCAAACGCCGCCCGCTCGTCCGCGTCCCATCGAACGCAAACGAAGGCTGTTCTTTCACCAATACGCCCGGCACCGACGGACCCACCTCCGGCCCCGGCGACGCCGCCTTCCCGCGGATCAGGATGTGCGTCGGCTTCACCGTCGCCGACCGCTCTTCCATGAAGTAACCGCGCGGCAAGTCCGGCGTCTCCCGCTTCAGCCGCGCTACCTCTTCCTCCACCGGCAACCCCGCCAACTCCGCCGCCAGCACCTTCGCCTGTTCCTTGCTCAGTTTCTTCAGATCCGCGCCCGCCGGCAGCGCGCTCTTGCCGGAAGCCAGCCACGCCACCTTCGCCGCCTCCCGCAGCTCCGCGATCTTCTTCTCCCGCACGTTGAACCGGTCGATCTCCGCCCACGTCCCCACCGGCCGGTCCAGCTCCGTCCGCCCGTTTCGCGGCCGTTCCAACCCATTAAACACCGCGATCATCCCGTAGTAATCCTTGGTCGTATACGGCTCAAACTTGTGGTTATGGCAACGCGCGCACGCCAGCGTCATTCCCAGAAACCCCTGCGCCGTCGTGTTCAGAATATCGTCCAGCTGGTCGAACCGGTCCTCGGCCGGATCGGCCGGCTCATCGTCCCACGGCCCCAGCCGCGCATACCCCGTCGCCAGCAGCGTCTCCGCGCTCACGTCGGGCAATTCATCGCCCGCCAACTGCTCAATCACAAACCGGTCAAACGGCTTGTCCGCGTTCAGGGACCGGATCACATAGTCCCGGAACTTCCAACCTTGCGGCTTCACATCGTCGCGTTCGTAGCCGTTCGTATCGCCATAACGAACCACGTCCAGCCAGTGCCGCGCCCATCGCTCCCCATACGCCGGCCGCGCCAACAGCGTTCGCACCAGCCCGTCCCAATCCCCCCGGAACGAATCCTGCTCGGCCACCGTCGGCGGCAGGCCCGTGATGTCCAAATACACCCGCCGCAACAGATCACCGTCCGTCGCCCGCGCCGCCGGGCGCCAACCTTTGGCCTCCAATTTCGAAAGCACAAACGCATCGATGGGATTCTTCACCCACGCCCCGTCCCGAACCGAGGGCACGGCGGGACGCTTCGGCGCATGAAAAGCCCAGTGCGCCAGCCGCGGATCGGCCTTCGCCGCCAACGGTTCCACGGACCCCGGCCACACCGCGCCCGCGTCAATCCAATCCCGCAGCGCCGCAATCTCCGGCGCCGTCAACCGCGGCCCCGCCGGTGGCATGACGAGCTTGGCATCGGCCCCCGACACATACCGGATCAGCAAGCTGGCCGCGCTCTTCCCCGGTTCAATCGCGGGGATTCCGCTCTCCCCGCCGCGCAGCATGTCCGCGCGCCGGTCCAGCCGCAAGTGGCTCTTCTGCAGCGCCGGCCCGTGGCACGCAAAGCATTTCCGCGCCAGAATCGGCCGGACCTCCCGCTCAAAGTCCGCGCCGAAACACGCCATCGCACTCAGCAAAATCAGCAGCCGCATCGAACAGGAGTCTATCGTAAACGACACCCGGCCGCGACGCGCCACATCGCCGGAACCATTCGGAGACGCCACCGAGGATCGTCGGCGACGGCAGGCTCCGCATGCAACTCCGTTGCGACATGCTTTCCGGGAAACCCATCCAGCCCATCTTCCGCGGTCTCCCGTCCGAAGCCGGCGAGTATCTCGTCCTAATCAGCGAATTCGACGTCACCGGCCACACCCCCGGTACCCGCTGCCACTGAACCTACTTCCCAATCGCCGCGATCACCATCTGCAGCGTCTTCCCCGTCGAATCGCCCACATTCGTCGCCTTCCAATCCTTCCGCGACCCGTCGTAGGAATACTTCACCGGCAACCGCGTCAACGCCGGATCATACTGCCCCTCCGTCCCGCCCATCTTATAAATCACCATGTCCAGCGACGGCACCACGTAAATCGCATACCCGCCCGATCCGCCCTTCCAAAATGCATCCTTCGGCACCCCCGCCAAGTGCCCGTCATCATTGACGTTGAAGTTAAACGAGTGCGTAAAATGAGGGTTATACTTCACCGACCGTCCGCACATCTTCGCAAACTCCGCCGGCAAAATCTGTTCCTTCCCCCACCGCCCCTGGTGCAGCATCAGATACGCAAACCGCAGCACGTCCGTCGAGCGCACCGCAATGCTCCCGCCCCCCGGCGTATGGAACATCCGGCCCTCGGAATCGATCCCGCTCTTCAACTTCGGCCGGTACATCGCATACCCCCAAGTGCCAAATCCCAATGGCCCCGTCAGCCGCTTCCGCATATAGGCCTCCATCTCCATGCCCATCATCCGCCGCACCAGAATGGCGGGAATGTGGCTCGACGAAGTCGCGTAGGAGTAACACTCCCCCGGCGCGCACCACAACGATTGCTTCAACGCGAACTCATCGGTCGTCGACCACGGCCCGTTGTCGACCGTCGGGTTTTCCCACTCCTGCCTCACGCCCTTCACATACACCGGGTTCGTCCCGCGAATCCCGGCCGACATCGCCAGCACCTGCCCCAGAGAAA
>CAMATG010000801.1 GCA_945860645.1 Candidatus Sulfopaludibacter sp. SbA3
ATGGCGAAACGGGACGCGGCGGGACCGTCTGGCGTAACCACACGAATTAACGGAGAAATTCATGCAAAACAGATTCAATATGGCCACACGGGGATTGCTCCTGGTGGCTACAACCCTTGTAATGGCGGTGCCGGCCCTGGCGATCCCGATTATCGGCACGATCGGATTTAGCGGTTCGCGGCTGTCCAGTTTCACGCTTCCGGCAGGGCCGGACGGGGGGTCGTACATCGACTTTCAGAACCCGCTTGGCGGAAGCTTGGGTCAGTTGGTTTCCGGCGGCACGCTGGGGAGCTTTTACAACACGAATGTACCCAACTTCACCATGGGCACTATCAAGGACATGGCGACGAACACCAACAGTCTTTTGTATACGGTTGTTCCGGTCGGAGACGACACCGTTTTGATCAACAACTTCATCACGTTCGCCACATTGCCTACGGTGAACTTCCGGTTAACCGAGTTACCGTTTGCGACCAACTGCGGCGGCTCGGTGACGTGTGTCGGGGCGTTTCAACTGGTGCAGACTGGCGTCGACGTGTCGGTTTCGATCAACCTAATCGGACAAATTCTGGAGGGCACTGACTCGGTGCGGTTTACAGGGACCATCACAGCGCAGTTTACGAACACGAATGTCAACGCTGTGATTGCCGATGCATCGAGCCCGGGCGGTGTCCTGGCGAACTCCTGGAGCGGGGCGATTGTTTCGTCGGACGTTCCTGAGCCGGGGACGATGGTGCTGCTGGGTGCTGGACTGTTGGCACTTGGATGGCGCCGGCGGCGCGTTTCGGAGTAGTTCCGTTCGGCGGGGCGGGACTGCTATCCCGGCTGCGCCTTGTTGGCGCGGCCGGGAGAATTTCGTCGGGGTGTCGAACAGATGGTTAGAGCAGAGTGGGCGTCCGCCCTTTTGGAGTGGCGGGAATGCCTGGGATCGGAATTTGTGGTGACGGACCGCCCGGCGTTGGCCGCGGCGGCGACGACGACGTTTGCGACGGCGCAGACGATACCGGCGATTTTGCGGCCGGGGACGCGGGCGGAGGTGCAGGATTGTCTGCGGATTGCGACGCGGTACCGGGTGGGGGTGTATCCGGTGAGCAGCGGGAAGAACTGGGGGTACGGGTCCTCGGTGCCAACCAGGACGGAGACGGCGATTCTGGACTTGAGCCGGATGACGCGGATATTGGACTTCGACGAGAAGCTGGCGTATGTGACGGTGGAACCGGGGGTGACGCAGGCGCAGTTGGTGGCATTTCTGGCGGAGCGGGGGTCGAAGTTGTGGATGGATTCGACGGGGTCGAGCCCGTTGGCGAGTCTGGTGGGGAACACGATGGAGCGGGGGTTTGGGCATACGCCGTATGGGGATCATTTTGCGCATTCGTGCGGGTTGGAGGTGGTGTTGCCGGGAGGGGAATGTGTGGAGACGGGGTATGCGCGGTTTCCGGGCGCGAAGTGCGGAGCATTGCACCGGTGGGGGCTGGGAGCGTCGTTGGACGGGCTGTTTTCGCAGTCCAATTTCGGCGTGGTGACGCGGATGACGATATGGCTGATGCCGGCGCCGGCGTATTTTCAAGCCTTCTTTTTCCGGTGTGACGAGGGGCAGGACTTTGGGGCGGCGATCGAGGCGTTGAGCCAGTTGCGGTTGTCGGGGACGTTGCAGAGCGCGGTGCATGTGGGGAACGACTACAAGGTGCTGGGTGGGCTGGGGCAGTATCCGTGGGAGGAGACAGGCGGGGCGACGCCGTTGGGGCTGGCGCAAATGGCGGTGATGCGGAAGCGGCTGCAGATTGGGGTTTGGAACGGGTCGGGCGGGTTGTACGGGACCCGGCGGCAGGTGGCGGAGGCGCGGCGGCTGGTGCGGGCGGCGTTGAAACGGAAGGTTTCGCGGCTGGTGTTTATGGATGACCGGTTGTTGGCGTTGTCGTTGCGGTTCGCCAAGCCGATTCAGTTCTTATCGGGTTGGGACCTATCGAAGACGCTGCATTTACTGCAGCCGTTGTATGGGTTATTGAAGGGCCTGCCGACGGCGCAGCCGCTGGGGAGTTCGTATTGGCGGAAGCGGATGGCGCCGCCGGCGGACATGGACCCGGACCGGGATGGGTGCGGGTTGTTGTGGTTTGCGCCGGTGGTGCCGGCGACAGCGGCGGATGTGGAGGCGGTGCGGGCGGTGATTGTGGAGGTGCTGCTGGAGAGCGGGTTTGAGCCGATGATTTCGTTGACGCTGCTGAACGGGCGAGCGATTTCATGTGTGACGTCGATCTCCTACGACCGGGCGGTGGCGGGGGAGGATGAGCGGGCGATGGCTTGTTACCGGCGGCTGGTGGCGCGGGTGAACGCGATGGGATATTACTCGTACCGGCTTGGGGTGCAATCGATGTCGGAGATTGACCGGGGGGACCGGTATGGGGAGTTGATCGGGCAGATAAAAGACGCGGTGGACCCGGCGGGGATATTGTCGCCGGGGCGGTATGAGGCACCGCTGCGGCGGGCGGCGGGTGGTGGCGGGTGAAATCTATGAAAAATGGAAGAAAGGGGACGAGGGTGGTTGTCCCCATATTAGGTTTGCTTATGGTGTTAGGGCTTGAAGGCGGTGAGGCTGCGGAGGATTTCGCGAAGGGAGTCGGTAACGATGACGCGGTGGGTGAAGCCCTTCTCTTCGGCTAGTTTGCGGACGAGAGGGAACACCTTCTTTGCCTTGTCGTTGACGTAGACGGGCATCTGGGGCGGGTCCCAATAGTCGCGGCCGAAGAGGATCATGGGCGCGGCGGTGCCGTAGGTGCCGTAGTAGTTTTGACAGGCGTCCTGGAAGATCTCCTGGACCGTGCCGGCGTTGCCTTCGGCAAAGATGACGCCGCCGGTGGCGATGGCCAGGAGCCCTTCTTCGCGGACGCTGTTTTCGAAGTACTTGGCGATGTGGGTGGCAAAGGGGTTGGGCGGTTCGTGGCCGTAGAACCAGGTGGGGATGCCAATGCTTTGGCAGGCGGCTTCGTCGGCCATGGGGATGGGATCGTCGCGGCGGACTTTCATGGCGGGGATGAGCCATTCGACGGATTGGCCGGGTTTGTATTCGGGGCAGCGTTCGAGCGTTTTGATGGCGGCGCGGAGGCGGGGGAGGGGACGGGTGGCGAACCAGGCGCCGAGATGGGTAGCCTCCATGGCGCCGGGGCCCCCGCCGGTGACGAGGAGATAGCCTTCGTTGGTGAGTTTCCAGGCGAGCAGGGCGATGCGGGTGTAGACGGAGTCATCCGACTGGCCTTCC
>CAMATG010000802.1 GCA_945860645.1 Candidatus Sulfopaludibacter sp. SbA3
GAAAGAGATGGCCTGGAACCGATTTTTCTGGACCAGGTCCATGCGCTGATGAGAGACCACACCACGCAACGGGCGAGTGCCTTGGAAAAGGCAGCCATCATTGTCGCCGACGAGGCCACCCACTTTGAGGGCTGGCTTCGCCGCCTACCGCTCCGCCCGCTGCGGGCCGAGATGTACAACACGCTGGAGTCCATACTTGCCAAATGGCGTTCTACCCAACCGGGGGCAGTGCAGCACCTGCGTATTTCCCTGCACCGCAGTATGGAGCAGGCTTTCCGCGGCATCGATTCCGGCATCCGGAACGTCACACCAACAAATCCATAACATCCGGCGAGTGGCGGCCGATAAGAATTCAAGAGGGATTTGGCGTCCGGCAAATCCACTCGATTCACAGGACAGCTGGGTTGATTCCGAGACAAAGTTCAATTTCTTGAAGAGAAGAATGGTGACATCCATGGGCACAGCGTTGGTTATCGATGATTCGCGGGCGATCCGTATGATTCTGGGACGGACACTCAATCGATTCGGATATGAAGTCTGCTCGGCCGCCAACGGGCGGGAAGCCCTCGACATGATTGGCCAACAGGATTTGACGCTGTCGGTCATCCTGGTCGACTGGAACATGCCGGAAATGAATGGCTTGGACTTCGTGAAAACGATCCGGGCGGACCCCAGATACCGCGAGGTGCCGCTGATGATGGTGACTACGGAGACCGAGATCGAACAGATGTATCGGGCTCTGGAGGCCGGGGCGAACGAGTACGTCATGAAGCCGTTCACTGACGAAGTCATCGCCGACAAACTGCGATTGCTGGGCGTCCTGCAATAGCACGCCGCTCAATCCCAGACGCGAACGCGCCGGATAATTTGTGGACCCCTGATTTCGGCCACGGCCGCAGGGCAGCCAGGAACTGAGAGACATCATGTTGAACGCATCAAATCCGAGACCATCGCCCCACCCGCGCATCCGCGTATTGGTTGTGGACGACTCCGTTGTAATCCGGAAGATCCTCTCGGACGCACTTCGGAACGATCCGGAGATCGAAGTAATAGGTACGGCCTCAAACGGACTGATCGCGCTACAGCGGATCGCCCAGCTAAGCCCGGACATCGTCACTCTCGACATTGAAATGCCTGAGATGGATGGCATTGCGACGCTCAGAGAGATCAAGCGCCAGTTCCCGCGAACTCGGGTCATCATGTGCAGCACCTTGACGGAGCGAGGCGCCAGCATTACGATTGAGGCGCTGTCCCTGGGCGCCGATGACTACCTGACGAAGTCTTCCGGACAATCCGGGGTCAACGCGATGGAGAATCTTCACGGCCAGTTGATTCCGAAAGTCAAACAGTTCTTCCACCGCGAAACCGGGCCAGGCGCCAACCGGCCGAATGCAAGATCGATGGCGGCAAGGGAACTGACCGCTGTGCCGCCCCTGGCACGACCGACCGCGGCGCGCCCGGCGGGCATTGCGGTTCCCAGAACGCGGCAAGCGTCTCCACGGGCTGTCGCAATCGGGGTATCAACCGGAGGGCCGAATGCACTGGCGGAAGTGATTCCGATGCTTCCGAAGGATTTCCCTCTCCCGGTGTTTATCGTCCAACATATGCCGCCCATGTTCACCCGCCTGCTGGCAGAGCGACTGCAGTCGCAGAGTAAAGTGAAGGTGGTCGAGGCACAGGAGGGAATGCGTGTGACGGCCGGATTCGTCTACATAGCCCCCGGCGACTACCACATGGTTCTCGCAAAGACGGGAGGAAGCGTTCTGATTCATCTCAACCAGGGACCGATGGAGAACTCATGCCGGCCCGCGGTGGATGTGCTATTCCGCTCGGTCGGTGAAGTCTATGGAGGCGCGACGATCTCGGCAATCCTTACTGGAATGGGCCAGGATGGGCTACGCGGCGTGGAACAACTTCGTGCCTTGGGCGGATATGTCATCGCGCAGGACGAAGCCAGCAGCGTGGTGTGGGGCATGCCTGGGTTTGTTGCGCGGGCGGGACTGGCCGATGTCGTTTGTGATTTGAAGCTGGTTACGCCAGAGATTGTGCGCCACCTCTAGGGAAGTATGAAAACGGATAGGGACGGCAGACGGGGAATCGGGCCCAACACACCTCCGGGAGAACGAAATGCAGACAATGCTCGGTGAAAAACAACTCGCACAAACGGCCATCTCGGCCGAAAACTACGCGTTCCTGCAACGCTATATTTACCAAGAATCGGGGATCGTGATCGATGCCGGAAAGAACTACCTGATCGAGTCCCGCCTGCTGCCTATCGTCAAACAGGAAAACTTATCCACGCTGAATGACCTGTGCAGTCTGCTGCGAGCCACAGCGCCGCTACAGCTCAAGAGCAGGGTGGTCGAATCCATGACTACCAACGAGACGCTGTTCTTCCGCGATCTCTCGGTCTTCGACGCCCTGCAGAAGGATATTCTGCCGAAGCTAATTGAAGCCCGCCGTAACGTGCGACGTCTGAGCATCTGGTCGGCGGCCGCGTCGAGTGGGCAAGAGGCCTACAGCATCGCCATGCTCCTCAAGGAATTCGGATTGGAGGGATGGAAGGTTCAGATTTTCGGCACCGACCTAAACCAGCAGATTCTCGACAAGGCCGCCGCCGGCAAATATTTGCAGATCGAAGTCAACCGGGGATTGCCCGCCAAATACCTGGTGAAGTATTTCACCCGGGCGGGGCTGGATTGGCAGATCAGCGACGCACTCCGCTCCATGGTGAAGTTTCAGCGTTTTGACTTGCGCACATCAATGAGTTCTTTTGGACCGTTCGACCTGATCTTTTGTCGCAATGTGCTGATCTACTTCGACGTCGATACAAAGAAGCAGATCCTGGCGTCCATCCGCCGAACGATGAGCCCCGGCGGACTGCTGGCGCTGGGAGCCGCCGAGACCACGATCAACCTCGACAACGCCTACACGCGCGTCGTGCACGGGGCAGCCACCTTCTATCAAGTTCCCTGAGGTTACAATGACTCACTCTATCCTTCATGTGGAAGCGTACGACACCGAAGTCGGGCGCATCGTGCAAGACGTCTTGTCGACGATGACACAGTACCCGGTATTCCCTGGCGATAGCCCCTACGGAGAGCATCCCGATCACGCCACTTGTGCGGTTTACTTTGCCGGTATCTGGAGCGGCGCCGTCCTCATCGAATGTCCACTCTCGATGGCCTTCGAATTCACGGCTCGCCTCATGCGGATTCCGAAGCCCATCCAGTTCGACGACGACGTC
>CAMATG010000803.1 GCA_945860645.1 Candidatus Sulfopaludibacter sp. SbA3
TCTTTGGGTACACTGCTATGGTTGGGCTACGGGCCGACTTTTGTTGGGGGTTTTGCCCGCAGTGTCCCCAGTGGGGTGGGGTGGGGAGGGGTGGGTGGGGAACTAGGGTACGTATTACGGAAAAAAATGAAGTGACTGACACCACAATATTGCGTTTGTTTTATGATTCGGTGAGGTTGGCGGAGCGGACGGCGGCGCGCAGGTGGGCGAGGGCCTGGCGGTAGGTGTCGGTGCCGGCGTATTCGACCGTCAGGGGGATGCCCGGGGCGTGTTGGGCGGCGAGGGTGACGAAGCGCTTGTAATCGAGATCGCCCTGGCCGGCGGCGACGCCTTTGGTGACGTGGAGCTTGCGGTCCTTGGCGTGGATGCCGCCGATCCAGGGCTTCAACTGGGTGAACATCTCTTCGAGGTCGTTGACTTCGAGGAGGTTGGCGGGGTCGAGCTGGGCGCGGACGTTCTTGGAGCCGACTTCTTCGAGGTAGGTGCGGGTGCGCTTGGCGCTGGCGAGGAGGCTGCGGTAGATGGGTTCGAGGAGAACGGTGGCGCCGTTGGCGGCGGCTACTTGGGCGAGTTCCTTGCCGGTGGCGATGGCGGTGGTCCAGACGTCGTCCTGCCAATCGTGGTGGACGTTGGTGGTGGCGGGGGTGGGGGAGACGTAGTGGCCCATTTCACTGAGGAACGTATGGACGCCCATGTGGGCGCCGATTTTCATCATGGCGTCGAAGTAGGCGATGTGGGCTTTGCGTTCGGCGGGGTCGGGGTGGATGAGGGTGGCGTAGACGCCGAGGGCGTCGATGGTGATGCCGGCGGATTTGTATGTCGCGGCGATTTCGCGGGCGCGGGCGGGGGTCAGTCCCTTCAGCTCGTTGCGGGCGCCGTATTTCCAATAGTTGGAATCGGTTTGGGTGAAGAAGAGCTGGATGCGTCGGACGTTTTGGGATTTCAGATCGGCGGCCAGGGACTGGTTGGACTGGTCGCGGAAGTCGGTGGTGGCGACGCCGATGGGAATTTTTGTCTGCTTGGGCTGGGCGAGGGCGAGGCTGGCGGTGAGGGCGGCGACGGAGGAGCGGCGGGTCATAGAGGACACCAGTGTATCGGCATTTGTTTCGGGACGGGAGGCGGGATTAGAGTATCGGTTATGCGAGTCAAATTGAAGGATGTCGTGGACATGCTGGAGTTCCAGATGGACGACTATTGGCCGTTGCTGGATATGGAGACGGGGGAGGTGGTGTCGGTTTCGGCGGATTTGGTGCGGGAGGCGGAGGCGGAGGAGGAAGACGAGGAGGAGTACGAGGACGAGGAGTGGGAGTTGGCGAAGCTGGTTGTGGCCGATTGGCAACGATTCCGGCGGCTGCCGACGCAGTTCGATGTGAATGAGTGGGAGATTATGCGGCAGTTTGCTTTGCATGGGGTGCCGGAGCGGGTGGGGGAGCAGTTGGAGCGGGCGTTGCATGGGAAGGGGGCGTTCCGGTACTTCAAGGACACGGCGCGGCGGTTGGGCGTGGAGCAGGATTGGTATGCGTATCGGACGATGGCTTTGGAGGAGATTGCGCGGGCGTGGGGAGATGATTTGGGAGTGGAGTGGGTTTGAGTTGTCAGACAGTACGTTTTACGGAAAAAAATGAGGTGTCTGACACTAATATATTGCGGATGTGAGACGGCCAGCCGCTCCTTGGGGGAGCGGCGGGCCGGGTTGGTTTTGGGTTGTTTTTTAGAAGAGGAGCTTCAGACCGAGCTGGATCGTGCGGGGGCCATTGCTCTGGCCGGTGATCGTCCCGAAGGCGGGCGATTCCACATTGTTGTTCGGCGCGCCGAAGATCGGCGTGTTGGTGAGGTTGAAGGCCTCGGCACGGAACTGCAGGCTGACCCGCTCCATGATCTTGGCGGTCTTGAACATGGAGAAATCCAGGCCCCGCGTGAAGTCGCTGCGGAGGTTGGGGTGGGTGCGCGCCAGGTTGCCGAAGGTGTAGTCGCGGGCGACCTTGAACTGAGTGGTGTCGTACCAGCGATCGATGCTGCGCTCCGAGATGCGGGCATCGCCGCCGACGGCGTCGGGCCGTTGATAGCCGCCGAAGGAGAAGCTGTTGTTCGTGGTCTGGCTGAAGATGAGCGGTTGACCGGAGTTGATGGTGAAGACACCGTTGGTCTGCCAGCCACCGAGGATGCCGTTGAGGACCCCGTTCATGTTGGCACCGTACTTCTGGCCTTTGCCGAAGGGCAGTTCGTAATTGAAGTTGACGACGAGGCGGTGCGGAATGTCGTAGGAGCTGAGCGACTTTTCGCAGGCCCGGCAATGCCAGTTGCGGAGAGTGCCCTGGCCATCGTTCCAGATACCGTCGGAGGAGTCCGCCAAGGACTTGGACCAGGTGTAGGCAACACCCATGCTGGCGCCGCCGCCGAAGCGACGTTCAAAGCGGGCCTGCATGCCGTGGTAGCTGGAGTTGCCCCAGGCGGGGGAACCGGGACCGACGGAGGTGAAGGCGGCGTACTGGCCGCGGAGGAGACGGCCGCGCTGCACGGTGGCGGCGCCGAGGGGGCTGGCCGGGTCGATCAAGCCGAAGAACGGATTGGGGACCAGGGTGAGCAGGTTATTGGCAGGGGTCAACTGTTCGGGGCGGAGCTGGCCGAGGTCGCCCTGAGCCAGTTCGTTGTGGGTGCCCTTGTTGCCGGCGTAGGAGAGCTCGATCATCATGTTGGCGGTGATGTGGCGCTGGAGGCTGAAGTTCCACTGCTGGTTGTAGGGGGTCTTCATTTCAGAGGCCCAGGCGGAGTTCAGACCGAAGCCGACGCCGGACATGGTGCCCAGGGAACGGCCGACGGGCAGGACGTAGCCTTGCGGGAAGGGGTTTTTGAGGAAGTTGGTGGGGTTGATGCCATCGAGAGTGGCATTCCAGGGGGTTGTGGAGGCGTATGGCGCGCCGGTCCAGCGGTCGGTGGCGGCGAATTTGGGAACGCCGTAGAAGACGCCGTAGCCGGTGCGAATGACGGTCTTTTCGTTGATCTGGTAGGCGATGCCGAGGCGGGGGTTGAACTTGTGCTCGGCGGCGCGGATGCCACGTCGGCCGGCGGTTTGATCGTCACCGGAGAAGAGATAGACGCCGCGCAGGTCGAGGCCTGTTTTGTCCGACAGCGGGTTCTTGGCATAGGGATCCATGATGGTCTGCTGGTCGTAGCGTTCGGTGTTGGAACCTTCGATTTCGTAGCGGAGACCGTAGTTGAAGGTGAGCTTGGAATTGAGCTTGTATT
>CAMATG010000804.1 GCA_945860645.1 Candidatus Sulfopaludibacter sp. SbA3
CCGGATTGGAAGGCCGTCGACGCCGAATCGCTGGACCTGTTGCAGCGCTATTTGCGCATCCCGAGTACGAACCCGCCGGCCGATACGCGAGCCGCGGCGGCGCTGTTTCGGGACGAGTTGGCGAAGGTGGGAATTACGGCGAAGTTATACGAGGCCGGGCCGAAGGGGCAGGTGAACCTGGTAGCGCGTTTGGAGGGTCGGAACAAGTCGAAAAAGCCGCTGGTGCTGATGAACCATTTCGACGTGGTGCCGGTGGCGCGCGAGGCCTGGAGCATGGACCCGTTTGGCGGGATTGTGAAGGATGGGTCGATCTGGGGGCGCGGGGCGTTGGACATGAAGGGCATCGGCATCATGCAGCTGATGGCGGTGATCGCGATGAAAAAAAACGGCATTGTGCCCGACCGCGACATCGTGCTGTTTTCGACGTGCGACGAAGAGACTGGCGGCGACCTGGGCGTGCGATGGATGTTGAAGAATCATCCGGGCGAGGTGGAGGCGGAGTATGTGTTGGACGAAGGCGGCTTCGGCACGCGCGACGTACTGCAGAAGGGCAAGCTGGTGTTCGGCATTTCGGTGGCGGAGAAGCAGCCGGCGTGGCTGCGGATTCGGGCGAAGGGGACGGCGGCGCATGGGTCACAACCGATTGCCGATAACGCCAACATGACGCTGCTGCGCGCGATTGAAAAGGCCATGGCGGCGCCGCCGTCGGGCAAGCGGCATCCGGTGATTGCGGAGATGCTGGCGACGGTGGGCGGGACGCTGGAAGCCAATAAACTGACCAACGCGATCCAGAAAAACACGCTGACGCTGACGACGTTGAAATCCGGCGTGGGCGACCCGGTGAAGGTGAACGTGATTCCGTCGGCTGCCGAGGCCACGCTCGATTGCCGGCTGCTGCCGGGCGTGAATGTGCAGGAGTTCATCAGCGACATGCGCGCGCGGATCAACGACCCGCGGGTGACGGTGGAACTGTTGACGACGATCGACGACACGCCGGCTTCGAGCTTCACCACGCCGCTATTTGAAACGCTGCGGAAGGTGATTAAGACGCACCATCCGGCGGCGGAGGTGACGCCAATGATGGTGCCGTATTCCACCGACGCGCCGAAGTTCCGCAAGAAAGGCCTGCCGGCCTACGGGTTCACGCCGATGATTTTGAACGCCGAACTGCTGGCGACGATGCACTCCGACGAAGAGCGGATCCCGGTGGACCAGTTCCACATGGGCGTCCGCATGATGTTCAGCGTGATACGATCAGAGTTTTAGGGATTGTATTTTTTCCCAACAAATTTATGGCAAAACTCTCGATTCGTGACCTCGCCCTGCAGGGCAAGACTGTTTTCATTCGCGTGGACTTCAACGTCCCGCTGGCACCTGGCGGACAGGAAATCACCTCCGATAAGCGTATTCGCGCGGCGCTGCCGACGATCAAGTACGCCTTGGAACAGGGCGCGGGCGTAATCCTGGCCAGCCACCTGGGCCGACCGAAGGGCAAGCGCAATGCCGAGATGAGCATGGCGCCGGTGGGCGCGAAGCTCGCCGAGCTGCTGGGCCAGCCGGTGACGGTGGCTCCCGATTGCATCGGCGCAGAAGTGGCGGCGTTGAAGCCGGCCGCCGGGCAGGTATTGTTGCTTGAAAACCTACGTTTCCATGCGGAGGAAGAAGCAAACGATCCGGAGTTTTCGAAGCAGTTGGCGTCTTTGTGCGACGTCTATGTGAACGACGCGTTCGGGACCGCGCACCGCGCGCATGCCTCGACCGTTGGCATGATCGCCTACGTGCCGCAGGCCGCCGCCGGCCTGTTGATGGACAAGGAACTGCAGTGGCTGGGCAAGGCGACGCAGAATCCGGACCGGCCGTGCATCGCCATTCTGGGCGGCGCGAAGGTATCGGACAAGATTGAAGTGATCGTGAACTTGGCGAAGGTTGTCGACAAGCTGATCATCGGCGGCGCGATGGCCTACACGTTCCTGAAGGCGCGCGGCGAGGCGACGGGCAAGTCGCTGGTGGAAGAAGACAAGATTCCGTTGGCGCTGGAGCTGATGAATTCGCTGGGCGATAAGCTGATGCTGCCGACCGATCACGTAGTGGCCGCGGAGTTTAAGGCTGGAGCCGAGAACGAAGTGGTGACGGTGATTCCGGAAGGCAAGATGGCGCTCGACATCGGGCCGGCCACGATTGCGGCGTACGAGGCCGTGGTGAAGGCGTCGAAGACGATCATCTGGAACGGGCCGATGGGCGTGTTCGAATTGAAGCCGTTTGATACGGGCACGGTGGCGGTGGCGCTGGCCGTGGCCAACTCCGGCGCGGTGAGCGTGGTGGGCGGCGGCGATTCGGAGAAGGCGATTAAATCGGCCGGTGTTTCCGACAAGATCACGCACGTTTCCACCGGCGGCGGCGCATCGCTCGAGTTCCTGTCCGGCCTGGTGCTACCGGGCGTGGCGGCGTTGACGGAGAAGTAGGTTCTTTGCTCGCCACGGTAGCTGGTTAGCCGCTACCGTGGCAAGTTTGATTGCATCGAACCGTCCGCTATGCCAGCAGTGGCTTGACTACATTCCCATGCACGTCGGTGAGCCGGAAATCGCGGCCCTGGAAGCGGAAGGTCAGCTTCAAATGGTCGATCCCGAGTAAGTGCAGGATTGTAGCCTGGATGTCGTGCACGTCCACTTTTCCTTCTCTGGGAGAGAAACCGAACTCGTCCGTTCCGCCAACCACCGTACCAGCCTTGATGCCGCCACCGGCCATGAACAGGCTGAACGCATCGATGTGATGATTGCGGCCGATCTTGCCTTTTTCGCGCACTTCTCCCATGGGCGTGCGGCCGAATTCCCCGCTCCAGATGACCAAGGTGCGGTCGAGCAAGCCGCGTTGTTTCAGATCCTTGATCAGAGCCGCAGTTGGCTTATCGACTTCGCCGCAGACGCGGTCGAGCGGCTTGGTGATGTCGTCGTGGTGGTCCCAATCGGTGTGATAGAGCTGAACGAAACGGACGCCGCGCTCGACGAGCCGCCGGGCGAGCAGGCAGTTGTTGGCGTAGGACGCTTTGCCCGGCTCGGCGCCATACATCTCGATGGTTTCCTTGGATTCTGACTTGAAATCGATCAGTTCCGGCCCGCTGGTCTGCATCCGGTAGGCCATCTCGTACTGCGAGATGCGGGTGGAGATTTCGGCGTCGCCGGTCTCGTCCAACTCCATCTGGTTCAGGTCGCGGATGGCTTCAATGGTTCGTCGCTGTTG
>CAMATG010000805.1 GCA_945860645.1 Candidatus Sulfopaludibacter sp. SbA3
GATTTGAAAATCCCTCACATCGAACGCCTGCTGCACGATCATGGAAAAAGGCATGTTCCGGACACTTACCTTACGTCCGGAACCACATATTCCCGATCCCCCAATCGCATTCGAACCTGTACGATTCACCCGAATGGACGCAACTTCAAATGTGGCGACCTGCGCCAGGATCGTGCACGAAGCCGGCATGAGGAAGTGCAAGCGGGCCATGGTGACCTGATTGTAGCAATCCAACCTCCGCCGTTCATACTACGGTCGAGCTCAACGGCAATAGTAAAATAAGGAGCTTGACCCTCCCTTCCCTCTTCGATCTTTCCCTCATCGGGCGCCGCGACACACCCGCATTGGAGTGGAACGGCGCCCGTTTCACCTTTGGCGACATCGACGCCCGCGCCTCCCGCATGGCCAACCTCCTCGCCGCCCGCGGCCTGGAAAAAGGCGACCGCCTATGCGTCTACCTCGCCAACTGCCTCGAATACATCGATCTCTTCCTCGCCGCCACCCGCCTCGGTGTCATCTTCGTCCCCGTCAACGTCCTCTACCGCGACCGCGAAATCCGTCACATCCTCCACGACGCCGAGCCAAAAGCCCTCATCACGACCGCCGCCCAAACCGAGTTCATCCCCGATCCCCCCACCCCCATCTGGCTCCTCGAAGACCTCCGCGCCGAACTCCCCAACCAACCCACCACTCGCACAATCAACGTCACCGACGCCGACACTCCCGCCGCCATCGTCTACACCTCCGGCACCACCGGCACATCCAAAGGCGCCGTCCTCACCCACCACAACTTCGTCGTCAACGCCGTCAATCTCCTCACCATCTGGCAGTTCACCCCGGCCGACCGCCTGCTCCTCACCCTCCCCCTCTTCCACGTCCACGGCCTCGGCAACGGAATCCACTGCTGGCTCGCCAGCGGCTGCCTCCTCCGCCTCACCGAACGCTTCGCCCACGACCAGGCCGCCCAGTGGATGCGCGAGTTCCAACCCACCGTCTTCTTCGGCGTCCCCACCATGTACGTGCGCATGCTGGAATGGCCCGCCGAAACCGCCGCCGAGGTCGGCCGCTCCATGCGCCTCTACGTCTCCGGCTCCGCCCCCCTCCCCGCCCAAACCCACGAGGAGTTCCGCGCCAAATTCGGCCACACCATCCTCGAACGCTACGGCATGAGCGAAACGCTCATGAACATCACCAATCCCTACATCGGCGAACGCCGCCCCGGCTCCGTCGGCCTCCCCATGCCCGGCGTCTCCGTGAAAAACGCGGACCCCGATGGCAACCCCGTCCCCGATGGCGAAGTCGGCGAACTCTATCTGAAAGGGCCCAACCTCTTCGCTGGCTACTGGCGCCGCGCCGAAGCCACCGAACAGGCCTACCGCGACGGCTGGTTCCGCACCGGCGACATCGCCGTCCGCTCCCCCGATGGCTACTACACCCTCCAGGGCCGTCGCAGCGATCTCATCATCTCCGGCGGCTTCAACATCTACCCCCGCGAAATCGAAGAGTTCCTGGCCGAACAGCCCGGCGTCGAAGAAGTAGCCGTAGCCTCCAGCCCGGACCCCAGAAGAGGCGAAGTCCCTGTCGCCTACATCGTCGGCGCCTGCGACACGGCCGCGCTCGAAGAAGCCTGCCGAGCCAACCTGGCCAGCTTCAAAGTCCCCCGGGCGTTCCTCAAAATCGACAAACTCCCCCGCACCGCACTCGGTAAAATTCAGAAACATCTCCTGCCCAAATGGGAGCCAGCGAACTAAAATTCGCTACCATGCGAAGGTGAAGTTTCGATTCGCCGCCCTGGCCCTCGCCCTCGCCGCTGCCCTCTCCGCCGCCGAAGCGCCGCGCTATACAGCGCGCATCGTCAAGTCGTTCCCGCACGATCCCGGCGCCTTCACGCAAGGCCTGGAGTTCCATAACGGCGCGCTCTATGAAAGCACCGGCATGGTCGGCACCTCCGGCATTCGCAAAGTGGCGCTCGACACCGGCAAGGTCCTCCAGCAACTCCGCGTCAACCCGCCCTTCTTCGGCGAAGGCATCACCATCATCAACGGCCAATTGATCCAGCTCACATGGCAGCATCAAACGGGCTTCGTCTACAAATTCCCCGAACTCCAATTCGTCAAACAGTTCCGCTACTCCGGCGAAGGCTGGGGCCTCACCAACGATGGCAAGCAGATCTACATGAGCGACGGCACAGCCCAGATCCGCATCTGGGACCCCGCCACGCTCAAGGAAATCCGCCGCATCACCGTCACCGATGGCACCCGCCAGATCGCCGCGTTGAACGAGCTCGAATGGGTGAAAGGTGAGATCTGGGCCAACGTCTGGCAGACCGATCAGATCGTCCGCATCTCCCCCGCCACTGGCAAGGTGCTCGGCTGGATCGACTGCTACGACCTGCCTCGCGACCGCAACAGCGCCGACGTCTTGAACGGCATCGCCTACAACGCCACCACCCGCCAGCTCATCGTCACCGGCAAGCTCTGGTCAAAGATCTACCAGATCGAACTCGTCCCCCAAAAACGATAAACTCTCCTGATGGTCTTTTGGATCATCGCCATCCTGACCGCGGCTCTGTTGCCCGCACAGCAAACCGGAGCCTCGCTCTCCGGCACCATCACCGACGCCGGCGGCGCCGCCATCCCGAATGTCGAAGTCGTCGCCATTCAAGCCGAAACCGCCACCCGCACCGTCAGCCTCACCAACGAATCGGGCTTCTACTCGCTCCGTCCACTCGCCATCGGCACCTATTCGCTAACCGTGAAACACGCGGGGTTCAAGGTCTCCCAGCGTTCCGGTATTGCCCTCTCCACCGGGCAAAGCATGGAGCTCAACGTCACGCTCGACCCCGGCAACGTCACCGAAACAGTCACCGTCACCGCCGACTCGCCACTCCTCGAATCCCGCAGCGCCGAGGCCAGCCAGCTCATCGAATCGAAGACCATCGAAGACATGCCGATGGGCGACCGCCGCGCCCTAAACATCGTCGAAATCACCGGCGCCACTGTCTTCATCCCCAACGAAACCGGCGGCTCCCCGACGTTTTCCCTGGCCGGTGGCCGCGCCGGCAGCCAGATGTTCTGGATCGACGGCGGCGCCGGCCAGAATCAACGAATGGGCGTCGCCCAAACCGGCTGGGACCCACCCATCGAAACCCTCCAGGAAATCAAGATCATGGGCAACGGCTTCTCCGCCGAGTTCGGCGCCTCCGCCGGTGGCGTCGTCATCGCCAACACCAAGT
>CAMATG010000806.1 GCA_945860645.1 Candidatus Sulfopaludibacter sp. SbA3
ACGCAGCCACCCACCACCACCGGGGACATGCTTCAGCGTGTCCCCAAACGCACAACTCCCGCGCCCCCCACCCGCGTAATCCGCCACGAATCCCGCAACAAATCCCGCAACTCCCCCTCGGAGACCATCCCCAACCGCACCAGCACCACCCCATGCCCCCGGTAGTAATCGGTCACATAATAAACATCCCCCCGCTCCGCCAACATCGCCGCCAACTCCTCCTCCCCCACCCGAACCACCAACGAATCCGGCTCCGCCGATCGATGCTTCGCCATCCCCGCCATAAACCGCCCGCCCACCCGCAACACCCCATCAAACGTCACACCCTCCAACGCCAGCCCAGCCTCCAACCAATCACCCTCCATACACCGTCTCCTCCGCCTCCTCCGTCGGACTCTCAAAATCCAACCGATACCCATCCGGATCAACAACCGTAGTCACCCACAACCCATTCCCCACAAACGGCCGCTCCGCCGCTACGCCCCGCTCCAAAAACGCATGATACAAAGCCACCGCATCCGCACACATAAAACACACCGTCGCCCGCTCCGGCAAACCCGTCTCCAACATCACCGCCGCCTCCCCCAACTCCAGCCAGCACCACCGAATCCGCCCCTCCGGCGCCCACTCCTTCGTCCGCACCGCCCCCAACCCGTCACAATAAAACCGCAACGACCGCTCCATATCCGTCACATGAAAAAACGGCACCGCCTGCTTCACATTCCCGCGCATCCCCTCACTATACCCGCCCAACGTTTTGATAGCATCAAGCCTATGCGTTTAGCCCTACTATTCTGCGCGGCCCCGTTGTTCGCCGCGCCGGACACGGCCGCCGAAAATTTCGAGATGAAAGTCCGGCCTATCCTGGCCAACCGCTGCTATGGCTGCCACTCCACCGCCCCCCTCGGTGGCCTCGCCGTCAACTCGCGCAACGGCCTCCTCAAAGGCGGTAAAACCGGCCCCGCCGTCGTCCCCGGCAAGCCCGAAGAAAGCCTCCTCATCCAAGCCGTCGCCCACACCAACGACAAGATGAAGATGCCCCTCGGCGCCCCCCGCATGCCCGACGCGGAAATCGCCATCCTCACCTCCTGGATCAAGGAAGGCGCCTTCTGGCCCGAAGTGAAATCCACCAACACCGGCAAAGGCAAGTACGTCATCACCGCCGAACAACGCAAATTCTGGGCCTTCCAACCCATCGCCAAAACACCCGGCAACATCGACCAATTCGTCAACGAACAGCTCAAAACCAAACAACTCACCCCCAACAAACCCGCCACCCGCCGCGACCTCATCCGCCGCGCCTACATCGATCTCACCGGCCTCCCCCCCTCCTTCGCCGAAGTCCGAGATTTCGAAAACGACAAGTCCCCGCAAGCCTTCGCCAAAGTAGTCGACAAGCTCTTAAACTCCAAACACTACGGCGAACGCTGGGCCCGCTACTGGCTCGACGTCGCCCGCTACTCCGACGACCGCATGGACTCCGACGTCGACCTCCCCTACCCCAACTCCTTCCGCTATCGCAATTGGGTCATCGACGCCTTCAATAAAGACATGCCCTACGACCAGTTCGTAAAGGCCCAAATCGCCGGCGACCAGCTCGACAACAAAGAACACGCCATCGGCCTCGGCTTCTACGGCCTCAGCCCCGAACTCACCGACGATCGCGTCGACGTCACCACCCGCGGCTTCATGGCCCTCACCGGGGCCTGCGCCCAGTGCCACGACCACAAATTCGACCCCATCCCAACGAAAGACTACTACGCCCTCCAAGGTGTCTTCAGCTCCACCAAACGCGGCGAATTCGAACTCGCCCCCGCCGACCAGGTGAAGGCCTACAAAGCCCAGGACAAGAAAATCACCGACGTCAAAAAGCGCATCGAGGCGTTCTTAAAAGCCCAAGCCGAAGAGCTCGCCGAAATGCTGGCCAGCGAATCGCCGCGCTACATCCGCGCCGTCCGCAACCCATCCGCCCCCACCGATGGCCTCGACGCCGAAGTCCTCGCCCGCTGGACGAGATATCTCAAAACCGGCCCCGTCGACAACACCTACCTCCAAGGCTGGCAGAACGAAAACTTCGATCTCTCCAAGTTCCGTCAGGAAGCCCTCGCCGTCCTCGCCGAACGCAAAAAGGTCGACGAAAAGAACCTGCAACAAGGCACCAAAAACACCGACAACGTCAAAGGCGAAACCTACGCCCTCCCGCCCGACCGTTACTTCATGTGGCGCGATCTCTTCTTCAACGATTTCTACGGCCGCGAGTTCAAACAGGAAGAAGACGGCGTCCTCTGGTTCGGCCCCAACCGCGGCTATTACACCTCCGACGGCACCATCGAACGCTTCCTCACCGGCCGCTGGAAAAACTACCTGAACGACATGCGCGCCGAGCTCAAGGACCTCCAATCCGCCCTCCCGCCGCGCTACGCTTTCGCCCACGTCATCAAGGACAATCCCACCCCCATCAACGAACGCATCGCCATCGGCGGCGTCCCGGAAAATCAAGGCGATGAAGCCCCCCGAGCCTTTCTGTCGATCCTCTCGAAAGACGAACCCAAGCCCTTCTCCAAAGGCGCCGGCCGCCTCGAACTCGCCGAAGCCATCGCCAGCCCCGACAACCCTCTCACCGCCCGCGTCATGGTCAACCGCATCTGGCAGCACCACTTCGGCGATGGCATCGTCCGCACCGTCTCCAACTTCGGCCGCATGGGCGACACGCCCAGCCACCCCGCCCTCCTCGATCACCTCGCCAGCGAATTCATCACCAACAACTGGTCGATGAAAAAACTCCACCGCGCCATCATGCTCTCGGAAACCTACCAGCGCTCCGCCGAACAAAACGCAAAGAACCAGGAAGTCGACCCCGACAACCGCCTTCTCTGGCGCGCCAATCGCCAACGCCTCGACGCCGAAGCCATGCGCGATACCCTCCTCCACCTGAGCGGCGAGCTCGACACAACGCCCGGCGCCAACCCCGTTCCCCTCGAAAAGTCCGACAACAAAAAGCGCTCCATCTACGGCATGATCAGCCGCCGCAAGCTCGACGGGACTCTCGCCCTGTTCGATTTCCCCAACCCCAATCTCACCGCCGAAAAACGCATCGTCACCGCCACGCCACTCCAGCAGCTCTACTTCTTGAACGGTGAATTCATCGCCGCCCGCGCCACCGCCCTGGCGCAAAAACTAACCGGCGCCACCGACGAAAAAATCCACCAGGCCTACCGCACCAT
>CAMATG010000807.1 GCA_945860645.1 Candidatus Sulfopaludibacter sp. SbA3
GGGGCCGGTGGGGGGATTCCTTTCGCCGATCATTTTGACGGTGTTGGTGAACCAGTTCGGGGACTGGAATTTTGCGATTCGGATTAGCGGCGTGCTGTTTTTGGTGGGGGCGGTTTGCTGGCTGTTTATTGATCCTCGGAAGCAGATCGCGGAGAATCACGGGTAAGCTATGATTCGACTCCTATTGGCGCTGGCGGTGATGGCGGGGTGGGCCTGGGGGGCGGAACCGGCGCCGGTGGTGAAGAAGCATTCAATGGTGTTGAACGGGCGGACGCTGGAGTACACGACGACGACCGGGCGGCTGCCGATTGCGAATGAGCAGGGGGAGGCGGAGGCGCACATCTTCTTCGTGGCTTATACGCTGGACAAGCCGCAGGGGAAGCGGCCGTTGATGTTTTCATTTAATGGCGGGCCGGGGTCGGCTTCGGTGTGGCTGCACATGGGGGTATTGGGACCGAAGATTGTGAAGATGCAGGAGGACGGGTCGTACCCGCCGCCGCCGTTTGAGCTGGTGGATAATCCGCAGTCGTTTTTGGGTTTTACGGACATGGTGTTTATTGACCCGGTGGGGACGGGGTATAGCCGGGCGGCGAAGCCGGAGTTGGGGAAGAAGTTCTTTGGCGTGCAGGGCGATATTGCGAGTGTGGGGGAGTTTATTCGGCTATGGCTGGGGCGGTATGGGAGGTGGAATTCGCCGCTGTACATGATTGGGGAAAGCTACGGGACGTTCCGCGCGGCGGGGGTGGCGGGGTACCTGGTGGACAAGGGCGTGGCGTTTAACGGGATCTGTTTGATTTCGAGTATTTTGCAGTATCAGACGGTGCAGTTCGCGCCGGGGAACGACTTGCCGTACAGCTTGTTTCTGCCGACGTATACGGCGATTGCGTGGTACCACAAGATGCTGGGCGGGGGGCTGCAGGCAGATTTGCGGGAGGCGGTGCGGCAGGCGGAGCAGTATGCGGGCGGGGAGTATGTGGCGGTGTTGGCCAAGGGGGACCGGCTGACGGCGGCGGAGCGGACGGCGGCTGTGGATCGGCTGCATGCGTTGACGGGGTTGGAGAAGCGGTTTATTGAGCGGCACGATTTGCGGATTGAGATCGGCCGGTTTACGAAGGAGCTACTGCGGGAACAGGGGGAGACGGTGGGGCGGCTGGACGGGCGATTGCGGGGCGTGGAGGGTTTGCAGGGTTCGGAGAGGCCAGAGTTTGATCCGTCGATGACGGCGATCCGGGCGCCGTATACGGCGTTGTTCAACGACTATGCGCGACGGGAGTTGGGGTATGAGAGCGACCTGACCTATTACATTTTGGGCGGGGGGATTGGGCCTTGGGATTACGGCGCCGGGGGGAACAACCGGTTTGCGGAGACGGCGGACGCGCTGCGGCAGGCGTTTGCGAAGAACCCGTATATGCGGGTTTATATCGGGTCCGGTTATTACGATTTGGCGACACCGTATTTTGCGACGGAGTATACGTTCAGCCACATGGGCTTGCCGGCGAAGTACAAGGCGCAGATTACGTCGAAGATGTTTCCGGCGGGGCACATGTTCTATTCGTTCAAGCCGTCGCTGGTGGAGTTGTCGAAAGACATTGAGGCGTTTGTGACGAAGCGGTAGAGCCAATCGCGGAGGGCTGGTTTTTTGGGGAATTCGGGGATGGGCGTCCGGCCGGGTTGGAGGCGGATGCCGTGGAAGAGGGCGAGGTAGTTGGCGGCGTAGCGGAGGGTGGCGGGGTTGGGGCTGGTGAGCCTGACGCGACGGCGGGTGGTGAGCGGGGTGATGATGGGAACTTCGCCAGGGGCTCCGAAGGCGTGGTATCGCTTTTTGCCGAAGAACTGGGCGATGAGGGCGGCGGTGATGGCGTCGAGTTCGTGGTGGGTTAGTTTGCCATCGGGGAGTTGGAGGCCGAAGTTTTCCAGGCCTTGGCGGAGGGCTGGTTCGGACGTCTTTTTGCGGGGGATGGCGAGGGCATCTTGCGCGGCGCCGGGGAAGCCCTCGATGACCTGGATGCCGTGGGATTCGAGGGCTTGTTTGAGGGCGATGCCGCGATGGGTGAGGGCACGCATGGAGGGGAGAAGGCAGGGGTAAACGCCGACGCGGAGGGCCATCAGTTCGCGTTCGCTTTCGCGGATGATGCCGGAGGCGGGGAGGGAGAGGGGGGAATCGATGGATACAATGCGCGGGCGGAGGGCGAGGGTGGCGTCGAGAATTTCGGCGTCGGTGCGGAGGGTACGGGCTTGGGCGACCGCGCCGCGGAGGGCGGCCCAGCCGGTGGGGCGGCGTTCGGAGCCCGCGAGATCTACGCCGATTACCGTAGCAGGGTACGTGCCGATGCACTCGCGCCACAGCGGAAATTTTGCTTGTTGCTCCAAACCTCTCATGGTAGTCTGCAACTAACCGCGTCCAATCGGTTTCTACTGTAAGGATTTGTATTGTCTGCCGTAACCAGACAAAAAAGGACAGGGTGATATGAAGTCATTCTTCGGGACGCTGGCGTTGGCTGGCCTTGGTGTGTGGGCGCAGGGTGCGCCGGATAATTGCGCGTTTCAGCGGGATCCACAGTCCTTTCTGGACCGGGAGCAGCGGGCCATTCGCGAGGTGAATCAGCGGACGCTGGCGGCTGTGGGGAAGGCCGGCGGGGCGCGGATGGCGGTGGCGGCGAGCAGTTTGCCGCGGCGGAATTTCATTGACGATGCGATTCTGGGGCGGCTGGAGCGGGAGGGGATTCCGACGGCGGCGTTGACCACCGATGGCGAGTTCGTGCGGCGGATTTACCTGGACCTGGCGGGGCGGCTGCCGACACCGGCGGAGTACCGGGCGTTCATGGCCGATACGAGCGGGAGCCGGCGGGATGGGTTGATCGACACGTTGCTGTTCAGTTCCGATTACGTTTCGCGGTGGTCGACGTGGCTGGGCGACCTGGTGCAGAACTCGCGCACGGCATCGAACGTGAACCAGAACGTGCCGGGGCGGAACGCGATGTATGACTACCTGCGGGCGGTTGTCCATCAGGACAAGAGTTTTCGGGATTTTGCGTGGGAGCTGACGGCGGGCGCGGGGAACAACTACGACTTGGGCGCGGTGAACTGGCAGGTGCGATCGATTACGCCGGGCGGGCCGGCGCAGGACCGCTACGACACGGCGAATGTGCGGATGGCGACGACGTTTCTGGGCCTGGGCCACTACGACTGTTTGGCGTGCCACGACGGGC
>CAMATG010000808.1 GCA_945860645.1 Candidatus Sulfopaludibacter sp. SbA3
GCGCGGCGGATACCGATTTCCCGGGTCCGTTCGAGCACGGTGGCGAGCATGATGTTCATGATGCCGATGCCGCCGACGAGCAGCGAGATGCCGGCGATACAGATCATGACGATGTTGAAGATGAACCCGGTGCGGCGGCGCTGTTCGAGCAGGCCGGCGGGGACGGTGATGGCGAAATCGCCGGCGTCCTTGTGGGTGGCGGTGAGGATGGCGTTGATGATGTTGGACGTCTCGATGGAGTCGGTCCCGTTCTTCACGCGGATGTACATGCCGTCGATTTCGTCTTTGAGGTAGGAGTTGGAATCCTCAAAGCGGCGCATGACGGTGTTGAGCGGGGCGATGACGAGGTTATTGCCGCTGGCGACTTCCAGGCCTTCGACCGAATCGGCCGTGGCTTGCGGGGCGAGGACGCCGACGACCTGTAGCCAAGTGTCGTTGATCTTGACGAACTTGCCGACGGCCGGGTCGAAGCCGAGGAGATTGACCTTGGCGGCTTCACCGAGGACGCAGACCGGGTTAGAGCGATCGTTATCGTCGTCGTTGAAGAATCGGCCTTCCATGACGCGGAGGCTGTTGATGGCCATGTAGTTGGGCAGAACACCAATGAGGATGGGCGGTTCGGCGCCGGTCTTTGGCAGGACCTTCTGCGGCTTGAAGCGTTTCCGCGGGGTGAGGTGTTCGATCCCCTGCACGTTTTCGGTGATGGAGCGGAAGTCGCGGAAGGACATGCCGGGCGAGATGGCGCGGCGGGCCTGGAGTTCGTTCCGGTCGACGGCCTCTTTGGCTTCGATGATGATGTTATTGACACCGAGGAGATCGATGTAGCTCATCATTTCCTTCTGCGCGCCTTCTGTGATGGACAACATAGCCACCACGGCGCCGACGCCGAAGATCATACCCAACATGGTCAGCAAACTACGCAGCTTGTGTACTAACAAGCTGCTCAACCCCATTTTTATCTCAGGGATGATGTCGGCAAGCATCGACATTTCAGTTCAGGCTCCTCAGATCTTCTCTTAAAAATTAGGACTTCCCGCCAGGCAGGGCGTTCATGGGGCCGCCGGAGCCGCCCTTATCTTCGCTCTTCTGCTTGGTGCCGGGCTTGGCTTCGGGATTGGCCATGGCGATGATTTCGCCGGACTTCAGACCGTCGGCCACGACGAGCGTGGATTCACTGCGGCGGCCGATCTTGATGGGACGGGCGACGAACTTCTGCCCCTCCTTCACATAGACGACCAGCTTGCCTTCCTTCTCGAAGACAGCCTGCGTGGGAATGTGAACGGCGTTGGGGATCTTTTCGACGATGATTTCGACGTCGGCCAGCAGGCCCGGCCGGAGGAGGACATCGAGGTTGGAGTCCTGATCGGGCGGGGGAGGCAGTTTGGCGTTCTTCATGTCGGCTTCGGTGAAGCGGCCGGTGCCGCCGCCCATGCCGAACATGGCGCCCATGCCGCCGGTGGCTCCGCCGCCGGGACCGCCACCACCTTCACCACGACGGCGACGGCCCGCGCCTTCGCCGCCAGCGGCGACTTCGGGTTTGGCCCCATCGGGTTTGGAGGGATCGGGTTTCGCGCCAGCCGGACGGCCCGCGCCAGGGGTGCGGCCCATCTTGGCCATCACTTCCTGCATAATCTTGGTGCGTTCTTCGGGGGAGAGTTCCTGCATGGACCGGCCCTTGAGAGCAGCCTGCATGGCTTCCCGCATCTTGGTGCGGTCGGCATCGGACATGCCGGCCATTGCGGCGCCACCCATGCCACCACGGGCACCGCCACCGCGCTGTCCGCCACCAGCCGCGGCATCACCGCCGCCCATTGCTCCACCACCCATGCCGGCGGGCATTCCGCCGCCCATTGCTCCACCACCCATGCCGCCGGGCATTCCGCCGCCACCCATGGCGGCCATACCTGGCAGGCCGGGCATTCCGCCGCCGAAGGCCATGGAGGGGACCGGGGGCTTCTTGCGGTTGGCTTCCGCGGTCGCCATGATGCGCTGAATCTGTTCGGGTTTGGCGCCGAGCTTGGTCAGCAGTTCCTTCATGTCGATGGTGAAGACAACGTCGAACTTCTTGGCCGGATCGGAGGACATGACGCTGGCGCTGGCAGTCGAGGACATGGTCTTAATGTGACCGCGGAACTTTTCGTTCGGCACGGCGTCGAGACCGAGGATGACTTCCTGATTTTCGCTGAGGTTGGCGCGGTCGAGTTCCCCGACGCGGGCGACAACTTCGAGTTCAGAGAGATCGAGGACGTCGGCGATGGGCATACCGGGTTGAACCTGGTCGCCTTCGCGAATGTCGGGCACGTCGAAACCGAAGCCCATGCGGCTGGAGGCGTTCTGGCGGACGGCGACGAGACCGCTCATCGGGGCGAGCACCTTCACCTGATTGAGGCGGCTCTTGGCGCGGGCCATTTCGAGCAACGACTTCTGCTTCCGTTCCTTGAGCACGGCGAGTTCCGCTTCGGCCTGTTCCTGCCGCGACTTGATGTCGCTCTGCAACTGGCTCAAGCGGCGCTTGGCTTCTTCGAGGTTCAGCTGATTCTTCTTCTGGTCGATGGGCGAGAGCAGTTCGTTGCGCTTGACCTCGAGTTCCGAGCGGCGCACCGAGTAGCGGGCGCGGAGGAGTTCGACCTGATCCTGATTGTTGCGAATGGCCAGATCGGCTTCGGACTTCTTATACTGCTCGTCGATCTGGTCGATTTCCAACTGCTTTTCTTCGACGCTGGAGACTAGTTCGGCATCGTCGAATTCGATGACGAGATCTTTTTCCCGGGCGAACGAACCGATCTCGGCGAGCTTGGTGACCTGCACGGTACCGAACAGATTCGGCGCGGTGAGCGTGGCCGAGCGGACGGCGCGAAGTTCTCCGCGGGCGAAGGTGCGGACGACCACTTCCCCCTGCTGCACTTTGGCGGTGGCGATCGTCTGCTGCCGTTCAGCGCCGATCGTCGGCATGTACTTGTAGGCGCCGTAGGCAGCACCGAGAACAATGCTGAGAATGACCAGGCGGATGATGACTTTTTTCATGCGGATTCCTACAGCTTCTTGGCGCGTTTGGCGACTTCGTTGGGGTCTTCCATGGCGATCACATCCCCGGCCTTGAGTCCGGAGGTGACTACGATGTCGGCATCGTTACGTCTGCCTACTGCGATCTGGCGGATTTCGAACCCGTCACCTTTTTGGATCCAAACGGCCGGTTTACCCTTG
>CAMATG010000809.1 GCA_945860645.1 Candidatus Sulfopaludibacter sp. SbA3
CCTGGCATTTTCGACGTTCACCGAAGGCGAAGCGGGTTATACGGAACGGCGCTATTGCCGGACGTGGCTGCGCGAGTGCTTCACGGCGTTGGAAGAAGTTTCGGCATCGCTTCAGGGCTAGCCGATTGCTGGGAAGGGGGCGCTGCACCGCCCCCTTTTTCGATTTAACGCAGGGTGAGTTTCAGGGCGAGCTGGAGGACAAGCGCATCCGTCGAAACGCGGATGGCCTGGACGGCGAGATCGTCCACTTTTTTGGCAAACGGGACGCCGGGTTGTTCGGCTTCCAGGGCACGCTTGAAATCGGGCGCGAAGTCATAGACAAGGACTCGCGGAATGGTTTCGGCAAGGGCTTTGCACACGGCGCGGGAGTACATGCCGTTGCGGTCGACGCTGGCTACTTCGACGTCGCGGAGGCGGAGGATGCTTTTGTCGGCATAGGGGGTCATGCGGACGATGACGTCGAAGGAATCGCCCATCCCGACGCAGCGGCTGAAGACATCGAGGGCGGAGCGGCCGCTGAATTTTGCGCGGACGACGAGGCGGCCATCGGCTTCACCGACGCGGGGATTTTCCAGGTAGGCGAAGCTGCAGCGCTTGTCTTTATTGCCTTTGACGTAGCGGCGGCCGTCCTCGCTGAAGACCTGGGCGGCGATCACTTTTTGCAGAACACCGAAGGTGAGATGGAGTTCAACCTGGGCAAAGACGGGCAGAGTTGCCAGCAGGAGGAACAGCGTTTTCACGCCATGGGCTCCATGGGAAACATGGGGCGGCTGCGGTGCTGATAGGTAAAGCTTGCGGGATCGTTGGCGGTTGGGCCGGGGGTATCGACGAGGACGATTTCGGCGGCGACTTCGCGGTAGGCGGCCTGCGGGGCGACGACGCCTTTGACGATGAGGATGTCCTTGGTTTCCGGGATGACGCCGACGCTGCGGATCTGTTCCAGACTCATCGGCGCCATGCGGCGGGTGGTGAGGATGACGGTGTGATTTTCGGGGGTTTCGACAACGGCGGTGAGGCCTTGATCGCAGTGCATCCAGCCGCCGTGGCGAACTTTGCGTTCGGTAAAGAGGCCGTCGGAGAGAAGCTTCACGTGGCCGGCGCAGAAGCCGAGGTTGATCTGGTGGCCGATGCCGACGGCGACGCAGCGTTCGACCTGGGCGGGGGCGTATAGGACCACGAGGGCGTTGCGGGCGCCCTGGCGCAGGCACTCTTCGAAGAGAACGAGGGAATCGGCCGCGGAGCCGCCGCCGACGTTGTCGCCGATGTCCATGAGGACGACCGGCTTGGCGGGGGCGATCATGGCAGCGGCGACGGCCTCGGCGGGCGTGGGGAGTTTGGCGATGAGCTCATCGCGGCGGGCCCAGGCGCGGGAGGCTAGGTATTCGACGGCGCGGTTGGCAAGGGCGGGGTCGTTATCGGCCACGGCGAGGAAGGTGGTGCCCATCTCTTCGACGTCGGCGTAATAGAAGCCCAGGCAGACGCTGGCGGAGAGGATGCCGGGCCATTGGAGCACGTCTTCGAGATCGCGGAAGAGGAAGAGATCGCTGGTCTTTTGGACGGCGATGGGGACGGCGAGCGGCGGGGCGGCGAGGGCCATGACGGGGTTGATATGGCCGCGGAGAACGCCACCGAGGAGGCGGGCGGCTTCGGCCCCGCGGGCGCGTTGATCGAGGTGGGGATTGGAGCGATAGGCGACGATGGCGGTGGCGCGGTCGACCATTTGTTGGGAGACGTTAGCGTGGAGATCGAGCGTGACGACGATGGGGAGCGCGTCGCCCAGGCGGGCACGGAGGCGGCGGAGGATTTCGCCATCGGCATCGCGATGGATTTCGCCGACGGTGGCGCCGTGGAGGGCGACGAGCAGGGCGTCGAGCGGGCCCATGGAATCGAGCGCGCCGATGAGGGCGTTGGCTATGCGTTCGAAGTCTTCGGTGGCGATGGCGCCGCTGGGGACGGCGTAGGTGGAGAAGCCGGGAACGGCTTCGAGACCTTCGGCCGCGCAGCCTTCGAAAAAGCCGCCGATTTCGTGGTGGGCGGCTTGCCAATGCTGGCGGAGGGCCTCGCCCGTGGTCATGGAGGTGGAGGCGAAATCTTCCCAGCGCGTAGGCACGCCGAGGAAGGTATTCGATTCATGGAGGAAGCCGAGGATGCCGACGCGAGGCTGGGACACGAACTCATCGTACTATTTCCTTTGCCTTTTTCTGAACAAAAGACGGGCGCGGGGAATATACGAAGGTGACGAAACTATTGGCTTCGCTACTCTGCGCGGCCACACTCCTGGCTGAGGGCGCGCTGCGCCTGACTGTAATTGATTCTTCGGCCGCGCCCATGCAGGCGGCTGGAACGCTGAACGAGCGGCGGTTCACCACCGATGGGAGGGGCATGGCGACGGTGCGCGGATTGGCGGCCGGGCGGTACCGGTTGACGGTGACACGGGCTGGCTTTGAACCGCAAACAGCCGAGATTACGATTAACGATGGGGCGACGGCGGAGCAGACTGTGACGTTGCGCGTGGCGGTGGCCAATAGCGCGATTGATGTCGTGGAGACGACGCCTTTGGCGGGGATGAATGCGACTCGCAACGAGGTGCCGGCGCCGGTGCAGACGGCCACAGCGGCCGACTTTACGAGCACGAATGCGCTGGATCTGACCGAGCTGATGAACAGGCGCATGCGCGGCGTGCACATCAACGAAATCCAGGGAAACCCGGTGCAGCCGGACCTGAACTACCGCGGCTACACGGCGAGCCCGCTGCTGGGCACGCCGCAGGGCGTTTCGATCTACATGGACGGCGTACGGTTGAACCAGCCGTTCGGCGATGTAGTGAGCTGGGACCTGATTCCGCGGGTGGCGATTGCGGAAATGGCGTTCATGCCGGGTTCGAATCCGCTGTTCGGGTTGAACACGCTGGGCGGCGCGCTTTCTCTGCGGACCAAGAGCGGGGCGACCAATGGCGGAACGGCGCTGCAGATGAGCGGCGGGAGTTTTGGCCGGAAAATGGCCGATTTCGAGCATGGCGGGGCAGCGGCGAACGGGCTGCATTGGTACATGGCTGGGAATCTGTTTTTTGAAGACGGGTGGCGCGACACGTCGCCATCGAACGTGCGGCAGCTGTTTTCGAAGTTCGGACGGCAGCGGGAAAAGACGTCGGTGGACGTCGCGTTTTCGTACGCCAACAATTCGCTGAACGGGAATGGGC